>JBBSRF010000151.1:0-6448 GCA_038243335.1 Sphingobacteriales bacterium | reverse complement strand
CCGGATAATACTCTAAAATCTATAATTTGTTTTTTTAGTTCAGTTGTCCATTATATATCACCAATTCCTTCACCAGCTAAAAGAATAATGGTATCAATCCAATTAAATTCTTGGTTGTCGATAGTTTGTTTATAAACATCCCATAGGTAAACTTTAACATTTTTAATGCTTTTTTGACTTCTAGATAAAATAGAAACTTGATGACCGAGGGATTGTAATGCAGGGATAAGTTGAGTTCCCACCATGCCTGTTGCTCCAGTAATTAAAATTTGCTTTGTCATAACGTTATAACCATTTTAGCCTAATCTAAGTTTTAGAATAGGCAAGATAATTAAATAGTTAGTTACAATCTATCAACGTCTGTTATACGTATGTAAAAAAAGAGTGTTTAAACTTCTTTGTGTTTAAAATTGTGGATATTGCATGCTAAATAAAAGGCTACGGATATGAGCAAAAAAATTTTGGTTTGGTTTAGAAATGATCTTCGCTTGCATGACAATGAAATGCTAGTTGAAGCAATTGCTAAATCTGATGAAATTTTACCAGTTTTTTGTTTCGATCCGCGTCAATTTGAACTTACACGCTATCAAACTATCAAAACAGGTGCTATAAGAACGCGTTTTTTATTAGAAACTGCTCAAGATTTACGTCAATCATTTCAGAAATTCGGAGGCGACATTCTAATTTTAAAAGGTAAGCCTGAAGAATTACTTCCAGACTTGGTTAATAAGTATGAAATTTCAGAAGTTTATCACCATAGAGAAGTTGCTTCAGAAGAGACTGAAGTATCAACTTGTGTAGAAGATGCACTTTGGAAATTTAAAATTAATTTGAAACATTTTATTGGGCATACCCTTTACAACAAAGAAGATTTACCCTTTCCAGTTAAGGATATTCCTGATGTATTTTCTCAATTTAAAAAGAAAACGGAACGAGATGCCATTGTAAAGCCATGTATTTTAACCCCCCAAATCATCAATTTTGTTCAGCTAGAAGAATGGGGTGAATTGCCAATTTTGAGTGATCTTATTGTTAATGAATCATTAATAGATTTAACTACAAACACAGAATTTAAAGGAGGAGAGAGCGAAGCATTAAAGCATTTGCATAACTTTTTACATGACGGTGAAGAATTGGCGTTGTCAAATACAACTTTAAAAAAGAATATCGTCATTTCTAAGCTATCTCCGTGGTTAAGTTTAGGTTGCTTATCTCCAAGAGAGGTATATTGGAAAATGAAAGAAGCAGAATCTAATTTTGGTCTGAAGCCTTATTTCAACCAAATTGTACTTGGCTTGTTATGGAGAGATTATTATCGCTTTATGTTTAAGAAATATCGCAATATTTTTTTCAAGCCAGAAGGATTTTCACTTCACATCGCAAATTCAGATTTTGCAAATAGTGATTTGTTAAAATCTTGGAAAAATGGAAATACTGGTCAACCTCTGGTTGATACAATTATGCACAATTTAAATTCATCTGGTTACATTAGTAATTCGTGTAGACAATTGGCAGCGACTTATTTAATTTATGAGCTACAGGTTAATTGGGTAATGGGCGCCGCTTACTTTGAAGAAAAATTAATTGATTATGCACCTGCAAGTAATTGGGGGAATTGGGCAAATATTGCTGGTGTCGGTAATGATCCGCGTTTAACTCAAAATTTTGACTTTGAAAAACAGTTAAAAATCTTCGATCCAAAAGGCATTTATTTACAAGCATTGGGAGCTTAGTGAGATTGCCTTAAAACAAATCAATTTTTATTTTATTTTATTATGAAATAATTGCCTATTCTCAAGGTAAAATTCTAATTTTGCAATACTTATAGAAACTAATACTAAATGGATCACTTATCTTATCTCAGTGGCGCTAACGCTGAATATATCGAGTCGCTATATCAAACCTATAAAGAAGATCCAAATTCGGTAGAATTTGGATGGCAGAAATTTTTCGAAGGTTTTGATTTTGGTCGTACATCTGACGCGACCACTGTAAATACAGAAGCACCCGAGCACTTTTTAAAAGAAATAAATGTTTTAAATCTAATTAATGGTTACCGTCAACGTGGTCATTTGTTTACAAAAACAAATCCTGTTAGAGAAAGACGTAAACATTTACCAACTTTAGATATTGAAAATTTTGGTTTATTAAAGAGTGATTTAGATACGGTATTTAATGCTGCAATTGAAACTGGAATTGGTACTCCAGCAAAATTAAGTGAAATTCTTATTTTTTTACAACAAACTTATTGTCATTCTATTGGTGTAGAATATCTTTATTTACGTACACCAGAAGTTTTAAAATGGTTACGTTCTAAAATGGAGAATGAGCGCAATACGCCAAAGTTTTCTATTGCAGAGAAAAAACGTATTCTTGCTAAATTAAATCAAGCTGTAAGTTTTGAAAATTTTTTAGGTACCAAGTTTTTGGGTCAGAAAAGATTTTCATTAGAAGGCGCTGAGGCATTGATACCAGCATTAGATTCGGTAATTGAAAAAGGTGCAGAATTAGGTATAGAAGAATTTGTGATTGGAATGGCTCATCGTGGTCGTTTAAATGTTTTAGCAAACATTATGCAAAAAACCTATAAGGATATTTTTGCAGAGTTTGAAGGTAAAGGTTACAGTGCAGAATCGCCATTTGGCGGAGATGTGAAATACCATTTAGGTTACTCTACAGACGTAACTACGATTGATGGTAAGAACGTTCACCTGAGTTTATGTCCAAACCCATCACATTTGGAAACCGTAAACGGTGTGGTAGAAGGTTTATGTCGTTCTAAAATTGATTTTAAATATGGTGGCGATAACAGCAAAATAGCACCAATTTTAATTCATGGAGATGCATCTGTTGCAGGACAAGGAATTGTTTACGAAGTCATACAAATGGCTAGTTTAGAAGGTTATAAAACAGGTGGGACTATTCACTTGGTTATAAACAACCAAATTGGTTTTACAACTAATTATAAAGATGCCCGTTCAAGTACCTATTGTACTGATATTGCTAAAGTAACTTTATCCCCTGTTTTTCATGTAAATGGAGATGATGTTGAGGCATTAGTTTATGCTATTAATTTTGCGATGGAATATCGTCAGAAATATAAAAACGATGTATTTATAGATATTTTATGTTACCGAAGATTTGGGCATAATGAATCAGATGAGCCTAAGTTTACTCAACCATTGTTATACAAAGCAATAGAAAAACATGCAAATCCGCGTGATATTTATATTGAAAAATTAACTAATTCTGGTGAGTTAGAAGCTGGTTTAGCTAAGGAAATGGAAAAGGAGTTTAAAGGTCTTTTACAAGAGCGTTTAAATGAATCTAAAGAAATAACATCCACTTATCATGATGTAAAATTTGGTGGTGCTTGGGCAGATATGCGTATTGCAACAGCTAAAGATTTCGAAACCTCTCCAAATACAGCAGTAAAAAAAGAAACTTTATTAGAAGTAGCAAAACGAATTTCTACTTTACCAAAAGAAAAAAAGTTCTTCAAGAAAATACAAAAGTTATTTGACGAACGTTATAAAATGGCAACCTCTACTCATGTTTTTGATTGGGCAATGGGCGAACAATTGGCTTATGGAACATTGCTTTCAGAAGGTAAAAGAGTTCGACTAAGTGGTCAGGATGTAGAAAGAGGAACTTTCTCTCATCGTCATGCAGTATTAACATTAGAGGATAGCGAGGAAGAATATACGCCATTAGCAAATATCTCTGATCAACAAGCACAATTTGATATTTACAATTCACATTTATCAGAATATGGTGTTTTAGGCTTTGAATATGGTTATGCAATGGCTAACCCCAATGCTTTAACTATTTGGGAAGCACAATTTGGAGACTTCTTTAATGGTGCTCAAATTGTTGTAGATCAATATGTGGCAAGTGCAGAAACCAAATGGCAAAGGGAAAATGGTTTGGTAATGTTATTACCTCACGGTTATGAAGGTCAAGGACCAGAGCATTCTTCTGCACGTATTGAGCGCTTTTTAGAGCTTTGTGCAGATTTTAATATGCAAGTAACAAATTGTACAACACCTGCAAATTTCTTCCACGCCTTACGTAGACAATTTAAACGCGATTTCCGTAAACCTTTAGTCGTATTTAGTCCTAAAAGTTTATTACGTCATCCGCTTTGCGTAAGCCCTTTGGCAGACTTTACTGAAAATAAATTCCAAGAAGTAATTGATGATGCAAATGTGAAAGCAGCGGAAGTTAAACGAGTTGTTTATTGTAGTGGAAAAATTTATTATGAATTATTAGAAGCACAAAAATTAAACGGTAAAGGTGACGTTGCTGTGGTACGTGTTGAACAACTTTATCCAACTCCTATTGATCAAATGGAGGCTGTTTATAAAAAATATAAAAATGCTCAAGATGCAGTTTGGGTTCAAGAAGAACCAGAAAATATGGGCGCTTGGCCTTACTTCTTGCGCAGATTTAGAAAAACTTCATTCAGTCAAATGGATGTGATTTCTAGAAAAGAAAGTAGCAGTACCGCAACAGGTTATGCGAAACAGCATAGCAACCAACAAGCGTATATTATTGCAACTGCATTTGATGTGCCAGTTAATGAAAAAGTAAAAACGATTGTTGAAAAAGCGACAAAAAAATTAGTGAATATAGATTAGAAGAGATTTGAGACGTGAGATTTGAGATATTTCAAATTGAAACATTTCAACCTTAAAACTTTACAACATAAATAAAGACATGAGTTTAGAAATTAAAGTTCCGCCAGTTGGCGAATCGATTACAGAAGTTGTTTTATCTCAATGGGTTAAACAAGATGGTGATTTTGTTGAAATGGACGAAATCATTGCAGAATTAGAATCTGATAAGGCAACATTCGAGCTAACAGCAGAAAAGGCCGGAATTTTAAAAACTGTTGCAACTGAAGGTGACACCTTAGCAATTGGCGCATTAGTTTGTACAATTGAAGAAGGTGAAAAAAGCCAGAAGTCAGAAGGCTCAAGTCCGAAGTCTGAAGCTCCAGTCGCTGATAAAGTGAGTTCTCCGACTAAAGAAAATTCTGGTGATAGTTATGCTTCAGGAACTCCATCGCCTTCGGCAGCTAAAATTTTAGCAGAAAAAGGTGTTGATGCCAATGCTGTAAAAGGTACGGGTGTTGATGGTAGAATTACTAAAGATGATGCTGCTAAAGCTTCAAAAACTGAAACTCCAAAGTCTAAAGTAGAAAGCCCTACATCTTCTCCAGCAGTTGTTGGTGCTAGAAACGAGCGTAGAGTAAAAATGTCTCCATTGCGTAAAACAGTTGCTAAACGCCTAGTAACCGTTAAAAATGAGACGGCAATGTTAACTACTTTTAATGAAGTAAACATGAAGCCAATTATGGATTTAAGAGGCAAATATAAAGATCAATTCAAAGAGAAATATGGTGTTGGATTAGGTTTTATGAGTTTCTTTACCAAAGCAGTTTGCGAAGCAGCTAAAGATTTTCCAGCAGTGAATGCTCGTATGGAAGGTGAGGAGATTGTTTATAATGATTTTGTGGACGTTTCTATTGCAGTTTCTGCACCAAAAGGATTGGTTGTGCCAATTATTAGAAATGCAGATAGCATGAGCTTAGCTCAAATTGAAAAAGCTGTAATTGAATTGGCAACTAAAGCCAGAGATAGTAAGTTAACAATTGAAGAAATGACAGGCGGTACATTTACAATTACTAACGGTGGTGTATTTGGTTCGATGATGTCTACTCCAATTATCAATGCTCCACAGTCTGCAATTTTAGGAATGCACAATATTATAGAGCGTCCAATTGCCGAGAATAAAGAAGTGGTAATTCGCCCGATGATGTATATCGCATTATCTTATGACCATAGAATTATTGATGGACGTGAGTCTGTAGGTTTCTTAGTGCGTGTTAAACAATTACTAGAAGATCCTGCAAGATTATTATTAGGTATTTAATATCAAATTTAATACACAAAAAACCTTGTCTACATTCAGATAAGGTTTTTTTTATGTTTAAATTTATTCTTAGTTATCACTTTTAATGAAAAAAATTTTCTTTTTTATTATTATTACGCTTTTAAATAATTTCCAATTAAAAGCCCAAACTAAACATGAAAATTCTGCATGGTTTGTTGCCGTAAATTCTACAAAAATAAATCAAAAAATTGGACTGACTTTAGATGTACAATTGCTAAGTGCTGATCGTTTAGCATATCTAAAGAATTTTTTGTTTAGAATAGGTTTTAGCTATTATATTGATAAAAAAAACATCATTACATCAGGCTATTTTCAAAATCAAACTTACGCTCAAAATTATAGTAACTCACCCGCTATCTCTCCTAAATTAAGTAATGTACTTTATGAACATCAAATTTGGGAACAATATATTCGAACGCATAAAATCAACTCTGTTTTTACAACTCATAGATTTAGATTAGAACAGCGTTTTATAGAAAGAAATGGAGCT
>JBBSRF010000150.1:0-6480 GCA_038243335.1 Sphingobacteriales bacterium | reverse complement strand
TAAAGCATGATCTATTTTTGCTCCAGTCTTTCTTTAATAAAACCATCCATAGCATGCTCTACGCCTTTAACATCTTTAGAGGTAATTGAAGAGCCAATTACATGGTTTCCAGTATTTGGTAGGTCTACTTTTTGCTTCAAAGCTGTTGGTGTTCCCAGTTCATTAAACATTTTTAACATGGCATCAACTTTAACAACAGGGTCTTGCTCTTTTTCGTTTTTATAATAGTAAAGCATTAAAACTGGTTGTTTAACTTGTGCAAAGAGTTTTGTTGTCATTGTGTTTTCTAATAACTCTTCTAATTCAACTACAGATTCTAATCTATAATTTGTATACCAGTACTTTTTATATTCAGACGTTTTTCCTTCTATCATCCGTTCATCACTCCCTGTAACTTTCCTTGCGATTTGTAATCCCCATGGGTTATTCAATAACCAAGCCTTATCATCATTTATAGCAATATTAGGCGACATTAAAACTAAACTGTTTATCTCAGGATAAGTAGCTGCTAATTTTAATGCTAATGTTCCACCAGTAGAGGTTCCTACAATGATTACTTTTTTACCTAATTTTTTACCAATCACATAAGCCTCTTTAGCGGTTTCCCAAAGCCGATCTGCCGTAAAATATTGCATAGGAGCAATGGTGTCTATGCCATGATCGGCTAGTCGAGCTAAATACATATTAGCATGCAAAGCTTTAGCTAAGTAAAGGTAAGTTGGGTTTCCCTCTTCTTTTGATGCCGAAAATCCATGTAAATAAATTATAGCATATTCAGTTTGCCGTAATTTTCCACTATCTGCCCATACTATTTCTGCTTCATTTCCAGGTTTGATTTTATGTTTTGATTCTTGCTTTGCAACATAGCTAGACAGATTTGCTAGTTCTGGAACTGATGGAAGTGTTGTCAAATAGGTAGTGGTTATAGGCTTTGGACCAGCAAAGTAAATTATCAATAAAATAATAAGAAGAAAAAGTACTGTTTTTAAGATTTTTTTCACATCAATTAATTTGATTAAAAATACGGTTTTAATAACTAAGTTTGCAAACACATTTTTTTACCTGAATGCCGGGAATAAATCAAATAAAAATACCTATAGCCAAAGAAATTACCGCATTTGAAGCTAAATTCAAAGATTCAATGCAAAGTGATGCACCTTTGCTCAATCGTATAACTCATTATATTGTTAAAAGCAAGGGTAAACAAATGCGACCAATGTTCGTATTTTTTGCTGCAAAATTATGTGGTGGAATTGTAGAGTCTACCCATAGAGGTGCTGCATTAGTAGAACTTTTACATACAGCAACTTTAGTACATGATGATGTGGTTGATAATGCCTATGAAAGAAGGGGTTTTTTCTCTATCAATGCTTTATGGAAAAATAAAATAGCAGTTTTAGTTGGAGATTTTTTATTAGCAAAAGGGTTATTGCTATCAGTAAACAATAACGAGTTTAATTTGTTAAAAATAGTATCTACTGCGGTACAACAAATGAGTGAAGGAGAATTGTTGCAGATTGAAAAGGTAAGAAAGATGGATATTAGCGAATAACTTTATTTTGATTTTATTCGTCATAAAACAGCTTATTTAATTGCATCTTGTTGCGCTTGCGGAGCTGATTAAGCAGGTGCCAATGAAGAAACAGTAGAAAAAATGCGATTGTTTGGAGAGAAAATTGGTATAGCTTTTCAAATAAAAGATGACACTTTTGATTTTGGAACAGACGATGTTGGTAAACCATTAGGAATTGACATCAAAGAGAAAAAGGTCACTTTGCCTTTAATCTATGCATTAAATAAAGCGGAAAAATCAGAGCGTAAAAGAATAATCAATTTGGTTAAAAATCATCAAGACGATTCGAACAAAATACAAGAAATTATAGATTTTGTAAATAGTAAAAATGGTGTGCAGTATGCAAATGAAAAAATGAAGTTATATCAAAAGGAAGCATTTGATATTTTATACCAATTTGAAGAGGGAGATGCAAGGAATGGGTTGGAGCAATTAGTTAGATACACAACAGAACGTAAAAAATAATGTCGAGCGAAATTCTATTTATTAGTGGTTTCTTACTTTTTGTAGTGCTTATTTTAGCATTAGATTTAGGTTTATTTAGTAAGAAAGATCATGTGGTTAGCCTAAAACAAGCCGGAGTGATGAGCTTTATTATGGTGATGATTGCTGTAGGATTTTATTTTCTATTATTATTAAACGGACAACTATTACATGGTATAAAAGATTATGCAAAATTAGAACAAATTGTAAGATCACATCAACACGCTATCACACTGATACCAGGTAACTTCGAGGAAAGTTTAAAAATATACAATCAGAATTTAGGTATTGAATTTTTAACAGGTTATGTGATAGAGTACGCACTTTCTATAGATAATATTTTCGTAATTGTATTAATTTTTTCAGCTTTTGCTGTTCCCGAAAAATATTATCATAGGGTATTATTTTGGGGTATTTTAGGCGCTATCGTTATGAGATTTATCTTCATTTTCGCTGGTGCCGCATTAATTAACCAATTTTCATGGATTTTATATGTTTTTGGTGCTTTTTTAATTTTTACTGGTTTAAAAATGTTTTTTTCAAGTGATGAAGATGATAAAATAGATACAGAGAAACATCCTGTAGTTAAATTTGCTTCTAAATTCTTTGCTATTCATCCAAAGTATGAAGGGAACAATTTTTTTCATAAAGTAAACGGTAAAAAGTTTATCACGCCACTATTCTTGGTGTTGTTGATAGTTGAGTTTACAGATTTAATCTTTGCAGTTGATTCTATTCCAGCAATTTTTGCGGTAACTAAAGACGCTTACATTGTATTTTTCTCTAATATATTTGCTATTATGGGACTAAGATCAATGTTTTTTTTATTGATTAATATTATACATAAATTTCATTATTTAAAAACGGGATTAGCATGTTTATTAACTTTTATAGGAATAAAAATGTTAGCGCACAACTATTTGAAATTATGGGGTTTTACAACAGAGCATTCTTTATTAATAATTTTATTTATTTTAACAGCGAGCGTGGTTGCTTCATTGGCATTTCCAAAAAAAGTTAAAAAAAACGTTTAAAGAAAATATTTTTTATACATAAAAGAACTATTGGAATTTAATTTTTTCTCTTTTATCTTCATCAGATTCGTTGATGTTTCTTTGAAAAATTTTAACGCTAATTTATTTTTTCAATAAAAAAACCCTACTTTAATAAAAAAATTAATATTGATGAAAAAACTCTTTTTTCTGGCATTTGCCAGCATGTGCCTTAATGTAAGTGCACAAGATAATTTCGGTAAGGTTTTTAAAGAAATAAATACCGAAGTTCAAGCTAATTCTAAGGCTTATGCTACTTTAAAAAATGCTTCTGAAACTATTGGTCACCGATTAACCGGTTCTGCAAATGGAGCTAAAGCAGAAACATATGCGTATAATTTGTTAAAGTCTTATGGTTGTGAGGTTAAATATCAACCATTTGAAGTAGAAAGTTGGGATAGAAAAACACTTGCAGTAAAAGTTGGGCCTGCTAACAATTTAGCTCCAATGAAAGCTGTTACACTTGCACATTCTCCTGTTAAGGCTAATGTCACTGCTGCTATAATTGATGCAGGAAATGGTTTAGAATCAGATTATCAAGCATTAGGAGACAAAGTGAAAGGTAAAATTGCCTTAATTTATCTTGGGGTTTTGCCTGGTTCTGCAAAAGGAACATCTTCGTTACATCGTTCAGAGAAAACCGCTATTGCCACAAAACATGGTGCTGTTGGTGTAATGATTATTAATACAGTTAAAAACGGCGTTTTACTAACGGGTACTGCTTCTGTAACTGGTAAGTTAATTCCTATTCCAGCAATTTGTATTGGTCTTGAAAATGGAATGGAACTAAAAGAAAAATTAAAGACTGAAAGCGAAGTTGCGTCAATTGAAATGACAAATTATTCAGGATTAATTAAAGCACGTAATGTGATTGCAACTTTTAAAGGAACAGAATTTCCTAATGAGAAAGTTGTAGTTGGTGGTCACCTAGATAGTTGGGATTTAGCAACTGGTGCAATTGATAATGGAATTGGCTCATTTGCGATATTAGATATGGCACGTACATATAAAAAGTTAAATCTAACTAGTAAAAGAACACTAGAATTTGTTTTGTTTATGGGTGAAGAGCAAGGCTTACTAGGCTCTAGAGCATATGTTGAACAAGCAAAGAAAGATAAATCAATAGATCAAATTGTTTATATGTTGAATTATGATATGACAAATGATCCCAAAGGATTTTCTACAACAAGAAAAGAAATGGAACCTTTACTTAAAGGTTGGGGTGAAGAGATTGTCAAAATAGATGGAAGTTATCCAAACCTATTTCAATCAGGTGCTGGCTTACATAGCGATCATCAGCCCTTTATGTTAGAAGGAATTACTACAGGTGGTGGTGCTGGTGGAAGATTGCCGAATAATTCTGGGCCATTTTACCATTCTGATGGTGATGCATTTAGTTTAGTTGACGAAAAAGAATTAAAAAATACGGTTCGTTTTTCTACCATGCAAGTTTATGCTTTAGCAAATACAGCTAGTATACCAGTTAAAAAATTAGATGAAGTTACTTTAGAAGCATTTTTAAAAGCTCAAAACTTAAAAGAACCATTGCAGATTGCTGGTGAATGGAGATGGAAAGATTAACAAAACAATAAAAATAAATAAAGCCCTGTATTGCATCCACAATATAGGGCTTTTTACTAAAACTAAATTAAACTAAAATGTATTAATTAACATGATTAACATCGCCACTTTTTGATGAGGAGGTTTTTCTTAAAGAAGCTTTTCCTTTATAATTTACATCACTACCACCACTAGCGTTAGCCTCCAATGCTTTATTTACATAGATATTAGCATCACTTCCGCCACTAACAGTTGCTTTAGCATTGTTTACTACATAACTAAAAGCATTTACATCGCTTCCACCAGTTGCTGTAAGTTGCATATTCTCGCCACTTCCTTTTAAATCAGCATCGCTACCACCACTAATTGTTAAGGATAATTCTTTAACTGTAAGTGTTAATTTTAAATCTGATCCGCCACTTGCTCTTAATTCTAAAACATCGCTTTTTATATTATTTTGTGTATAAACATCAGATCCCCCACTTGCAGATAAAGCTGTTAATTTTTTATAATTAACATAAACTTTTATACTTTGATTATTAAATATTCTACTCCAATTAACTCCTTCTTTGTATTTAATTTTAATATTGCCATCATTTTGTTCAATTACAACATCTTTAATTAAATCATTACTACCTTTAATAAGTAGCATTTCTGTTTCTCCTTGTGTTAAATACAAATCTATTCCGCTACTTACAGCAATGCTTTTAATGTTTTTTATGCTTACATTTCTACTATTTTGTGCATTTGCATAACTAATACTTCCTGCAACAATTAATAAAGCAAATATGCTCGATTTGATTAAGTTGTTAATTCTCATGATTTTTTGTTTTGGGTTTACTGTTAATTAGACGCTATCACTACCATAAAAGTTGCAGCAAATCAAAATTATTTTTTTGTATTTGTTTTTGAGCCTTAAAATCGTTCTTTTGTATTGAAAAATAATAACAGCTATGTCCAATAATCAAATACTTATTCTCAATAAAAAACAAATCGATCAAAAAATTAATAGAATTGCTTATCAAATTTTAGAAGATAATTTAGACGAGAAGGAAATAGTAATAGCTGGAATTTGGAATCGAGGTTACAAATTGGCAATTAGGGTACAAAAAATTTTAGAAAAAATTTCTACAATACAAGTAACATTAATTCGTGTTGATTTAGGCAAAAAGGACAGTAGACTAATAGCTACAACAGACTTAGATGAAGGTGCGTGGAAAAACAAAGTGATTATTTTGGTAGATGATGTTTTAAATAGTGGAAAAACTTTAGCTTATGGCTTAGGTGTGTTTTTAAACACTCCACATAAAAAGATTAGAACAGCTGTATTGGTAGATAGAAGTCATAAGATATTTCCAATTGCAACAGACTTTGTTGGTTTAGAACTTTCTACAATTTTAAAAGAACATATTGGTGTAGTATTAGATGTTGATGGAGAAGAAGATAGCGTTTATTTGAGCTAAACATATCATTGTAAAAAATTATAACTCAGGTTGATAAAATCAATATTATAATCTGTTTTATGTATTTTTGGTGTAAAATTGGAATAATTTATAATGGAGTACAATTTAAGAGTAACAATAGATAAATCTTCTGGCTTTTGCTTTGGCGTAGTTTATGCAATAGACATGGCCGAAGATATTTTAGATCATGAAGAATATCTATATTGTTTGGGGGATATTGTACATAATGATGAAGAGGTTTTGCGTTTAAAAGCAAAAGGATTACGCATAATAGACCATGATCAATTACACGAGTTAAAAAAGGAAAAAGTTCTAATTAGAGCACATGGTGAGGCACCATCAACTTATG
>JBBSRF010000149.1:0-6488 GCA_038243335.1 Sphingobacteriales bacterium | reverse complement strand
TGTTTATACAACAATATCTTTTCTTCAAGAGTGACCAAAAACAATAATAACATGCTTTTTATATCGCCGTAAATCGGTTATATTTAGCCAAGAATAACAACAGTTTGAAAATTAATTTAGGTTTTTAGACAGACTGACGTTAGCTGTCATTGAAAACCGCCAACCAAAAATGGATAAAATCAACCTCTAAATCCCGAACTTTTTTTTGCATTCAACGGGAGACATTCCGACATATTTTTTGAAAACTTTCCGAAACGCATTGATATCATTATACCCAATATCAAAAACGATTTCATTTATGGTTTTACGACCTATTTCAAGCTGTTTTTTTACCGCTTCAACCTTTATTTTTTGAATATATTCAATTACTGAATTTCCTGTAGCTTTTTTAAACCTTCGTTCAAATGTTCTTCTTTGGACAATAAATTTTCTACAAAGCTCATCAACTTTAATTATTTTGGCGGTGTTATTTTCAATTTAATTTTGAGCCTGTAATACTTCCTTATCTTCGTGCCTTTTTTGTCCAATGAAAATTGAGAATTGACTTTGGACTTTCCTATCAATGTCAATATCAAACATTTTAGAGGCTAAAACAGTAATTTCCCTTCCGATATGTTTTTCAATAATATACAACAATAGATTTAGAAAAGAGTAATTTCCACCACTTGTATATATTCCATTATCGTCTGTAATAATTGTATGTTCAAGGACATTGACCTTAGGGAACATATTTTTAAAATCATTTTGACATCCCCAATGGACAGCACAATTACTTCCATCTAAAAGACCCGTTGACGCTAAAAAAAATGAACCAACACAAAGACAAGCTATTTCAGAACCCAAATCGTATTGTTTCTTTATCCATTTAACAAGACCTTTATTTTCGTCAATAATTTTGGTAAAATCACCGCAAATAATTGGAATGATTATCAAATCAGTCTTAAAATTTTGACGAATAGTCTTTGGTGTATCAATTTTATAAGGACCATTGTTTAGAAAGGACTCATAACCTTTGAAAATTTAATTAACCAAGCTAAATTTTACTTATTGCAAAAAAGTAAGTAAGGAGTGCTGACTGGCGGTATGTATGTCTCTCCAAACTCTATTAATTTCACTTTCTTTTTTAGCAGCTTCCAAACCACCATATGGAAAAAGTACATCTACAATATTTCTACTTTGATGCGCTAATTTTCTACTAGCCAAGCTTAATTCTCTTAACAACTCTTCTGGAATATATCCTTCTTTCATTAAACTATTCCAAGTTAATTCAAATACCGTATAAAAAGACATTCTAGATTCGCTAAGTTCCATATCGCAACGTTTAAGTTCCTCCTCAAAATATAAAATTTGATGTTCTTGATATCTCTTAATGCCTGTTCGCTCATAGAATATTTTTGTTATTAATTCTATAAAATGCCTCGCCATACCTGCACTATTTACAGCCAATGTAGTCTCTGCAAGTTGTAAAAAAGGATAGTTAAAACCAGGAACATCCACGTTAATTGTAGTATTAATTTCAAATGTTCTATTTAGTGGCACAACTAAATCTATAACTTCGAAAGCATGGCTACCTGTGGCAACCAAACCAAAGTAAGACCAGCCAGGCAATATATTTACCTCTTCTTTAAATAAGATAAAAGATTTTATAAGTTGCTTACCTTCTGCAGACAAAATAGGTTGTCTATTTTCGTCCTCCAGCTTACAATTGGCAGTAAAAACGGTGGCATGTAGTGCTCCACTTGCATATTTCCAATGGCAATTAATTAAATATGTGTCACCTATTAAAACTGCCGTGCCTCCTATTGCCCCACTACCAGCAAAACAAACTTCTCTATTAGCAAACAACTCTAATGCTAAGTCCGAATCTAAAAAGCCAGCAAACCAACCTGCACCACTACACAGTGTAACTGTCCAACCTAGGCTACCATCTAAATAGGCTAATTCTTCCTCTAACTTTAAAATTTCTGGTAATGTTTTACCTGGTCCACCATAAATTTTTGGCACATAAAGTTTAAACCACTCTTGCTGATATGCAATTTCTAAAATTTCTGGATGAAGCATTCCTAATTTCTCTGAGTTACTAGCTAATTCAATAACTCTATTTTTCCAATTATTTTCCATATTAAAGCAGCCCTTGTTTGAATTGTTGTTTATAAATTTTTCGCCATTCTAAAAACCCAAAAATTGCGACTATAAATAAGAATAAAGTTAATAATGCAAACATCACAAAGTTTTTATACCACATTAGGGGAATAGCAACGATATTTGAAACATTAAAGAATATCCAATTTTCAATCTTTCTACGAGCTAGCAACCACATACCTGCCCATGCGGTTGAAGCAACAAATGCATCTAAAATTGGAACATCAGAATTTGTAAAATTTACTAGAATTAAGTATAAAATAAAATACCCTGGAATGGCAATTGCAAAAGCAATCATCAACTCTTTTTTGGTGGTCCAACTGATAGACAATTCTTTTTTATTCTTTTTAAGTTTAGACCAAATTATCCATCCATAAATACTCATTACCAAATAATACATGCTTAGCAAACTCTCTGCATATAACAAGGCACTTAACTTTAAATACAGCGACAGTAGAATACCTATAATGCCAGCAGGATATAGTAAAATATTATTTCGTTTTGCCAATAACACTTCTATTACGCCAAAAAATACTGCTGCCCATTCCAAAAAGGAAGTGCCTTTTAATTGTTCAAAAAAGAGATTAAACCAATCCAAAAAATTGTTCATTTACGGGAATTCTGTTTTCACAGGCTTTAAATCATAAAAATAAGCACTGTTGCAGGGGCGAAACAGCCAATGTATTAACAACCTCTTCCCTACGCTGGCATTATCCAGATCAGGTGCATCTTGAGTTTAGTTTGAAAAGTTGAACATAAAATTCCCTTTTCTTTCTATCACTTTAGAATGGGTATAATCTCAGCTAGCTATAAATTTGAGATTTTAATAGCTAGCACCCCTTGAGTAAGACAAAGATAATTTTAAAATACTTAAAATGAAGCTTTGCTCAAAATATGTTTTGATTTTATAAAATATAGTATTTTAAAATTTTTATTAAAAGTTCAGAGTAAGCCAAAGCATTAATCAAATGCAGTGATTTTATAATTTTATCTTAAAGAAGCAGTGTACTTATCTGGTCTTGCTCAAATTTCTGTTAAATTGGCAAGTAGCAAACCTGCAGCTAATTTTTTTATTTAGTTAGTTGCTTTACCTTGGACAGAAGGAGCTGGAATAAAGTTAATGGACAATGTAATTACACGTGGTTGGGCAGATCCTCAAAACAACAAATCATTAACAAAAAGTGCTCCTTTAATTCCCGGCAAATATTATGATTTGAAGTTCAATTTACAACCTGACGATCAGATTATCCCAGCTGGGAAACAAATTGGATTAATGATTTTCTCTAGTGATAAAGAGTTTACCTTATGGCCAAAAGCAGGAACAGAAATCGCTATAGACTTAAATGGAACAACACTTACTTTGCCAGTTGTTGGTGGAGCAAGTGCTTTTGAAAAAGCGATAAAATAAAGTCTGCACTGTATGATAAATTATTAACATGAAATCCTCATCCAAAAAAGATTGAATGAGGATTTCTTGTTATATTAGGAAAAATTAATACTCAGATGAAAAGCTTCTTTACCCTTACCCTGCTATTCCTTTTGCCATTTTTCATTTTGGCACAAAACTTAAGCGATGTTAAAACTTACAGAACAGCTTTAGAATTAGCTCAAAAGCAAAAAAAGCCACTGATGCTGATTATCACAGTTAAGCCTACTTCTCAAATGGCCACAAATATTCGGCCTAACCAAGCTATCCAAGAAGCTGATGTGGTTGCTAAAATGAAAGCAAATTTTGTTGTTTTTGAAGCTGAACTGACTGACACCGCAGTTATGAAAGTCTTTAGCAAATATAATCTAAGCAAATTTCCTTCATTTTTGTTTATCCATCCTAATCAAGATTTATTTTATAAAGATTTCGGTTATTCCTCTGATAAGACAAAATATCTGAATATGATGGATAGAGCATTGGCGTTAAGTAAAGAAAAATCTATTTCAGAATTAACTGAAGCTTATGCTAAAGATAAAGCTGACACCACATTACTTAAGCAACTTATCAATAAAAGAAAGCAAAATGGCATTACAGATAATTCTCAATTAATTGAAGAGTATGTGATTCACTTAAAAATTAGTGATTTTAATCAATATCAGACAGTATTGTTTATTTTAGAAGCTGGCCCACAACTAGATGGCAATGCCTACAAATATAGCCGTAACAATATGGAGGTGTTTAATAAGGTGTATCAAACTGAGCCTTTAGAAGCTAGATTGGCTATTAACAATGCCATCATTAACAATAGCTATAATGCTGCTGTTATTACTAAAAACAAGAATAAGGCATCACAAGTAGCTAATTTTGTTCGGGGCACTTGGAATAATGACTTTGAAAAAGGAGATAAAGCCTCAGAGACTAGGATGTTAGCTTATTACAGTGCTGTAAAAGATACTGCGTCTTATTTTAGAAGCGCAACTAACTTTTACGACAAGTACTATATGAGGCTTAGTGCGGATTCTATTAAAAAATTAGATGAAAAGAATAAGTCAGAGGCATTTAACAAAATGAAAAGGCAAATGCCTGTTGCCAATACAAAAATGGTGTCGAAAGAAAAAATAGATAGCCTTATTAAGGCTAACCCAAAACAAAGAATTACACGAACCGAAATTGTTGGAGTTGGGAGCCCAATTAGCCAGTATTCAAATGAATTAAACAACATAGCTTACAGATTTTATCAAACAGGAACAAAAAATATTAATCACCTTACTAAAGCTATGATTTGGAGTAAAAGAGCTATAGAACTAGATCCTTCATGGCCAAATTACGACACCTTAGCACATATCTATTATGCAATGGGTATACATAGTGAAGCATTAAATACGCAAAAAACAGCTATCGATTTAGCCAAAAAAGAAGCTAACAACACTGAATATGTTTCAAGAACAACAGAAGCATATCAAAAGATGAAAAATAAAACATTATAATAAAAAAGGTTCCAGACTTCGAGCTTTTTGATTAAAAAAACCCTAACTGTCCTTTATCATCAATCTTAATATCATCAGGATTGGTAATTTCAAAATCTACTTTTTTAGCTGGTTTTGGTTCATCAATTTTTTCTTCAACTTCAGGTTCTTTAGCTTTTTCTTCTAAAACCTCTTTTTTTGGTTCAACTTTAACAGGTTCAGTTTTAAAAACTGGCTTCTTGATTTTCGGAATTTCTTTTTGCTCAATCTTCTTTGGCGTTTCAATTTCAACTCCCACTATTTGAGGTATAAACTCATCCAAAACTAATTCTTCAACTCTCTCGGCATCGTCCTCATCACTTGTTGAATTATTTGTTGGAAGATTTTCTTCATCATCATTTAGATCAGCCTCGATTGGCTCTACATCATCTACAACAATCGGCTCAACTAACTCAATTCCTATTTCTGGCACAGCATCAACCAATTTTACTTTTTTAACTTCGTGCTGAGAAACCCTATTACCATTAGCTTTTATGCCTTTCACATCAATTAAACCAGCCAAGTCTACTACCAATTTTTCTGGCGTTTTAGATTTCCCTTTTTCTACATCAATCTGTACCTGCGCATCAGGTTTCCCTGTGATAAAAATCATTTTAGAACCCGGTTCTTCACTAATAATCGGCACTTCTTTTCCAGCAGGTTGCATCTCGAACACAAAACGTTTTACAAAATAATTTTTTGCTTTAGCATCATAATGCACTAATCCATAAACATGTTCAGGATTAAACTTTTGCATTAACACAATTCCGGGATCAAAATGGTTAGTTAAATCGAAAGAAGTTAACTCATACCAACCGGCTTCATTTACTTGTAATATCTTATCATCCCCATCAAACTCCCCTAAATACTTTCCTCTACCATCAACGTTTAAGCGTTTTAATAAATCATCATACCAAATCTTTAATCCTGATAAGGTTGACACGCCTTTACTTTTTAACAAAACTTTTTTAATTGGATATTTAGAAACGATATTACCTTGAGAAGCTCTACCTTTTATGGCGATTTCGGCAAAGTCAATATCAAATTGTAATTTCTTTAATTTAGCATGTGGTTTTAGTTGAATGGTAATAATTTCTGCTTCTCCATTAGGATTTGCGGTAAAATACAAATTTTTACTTCCCTTGCTCCCCTTAGTTAAATCATATTCTTTATCACGTGTAACGCCCAAAACTGCAAAACGTTTAATGTAAGTCGTTCCACTTGCGCCATCTTTATAAATCATGTTATAAACCGTACGCTCATCTCCTTTTTTGAACACTTGAGCATGGATTACTCCTTTACCCACAAATGTTTTATCTGCAACCTTGGTTACTGTACATTTACCATCTTCTCTAAAAACGATAACTTCATCTATATCAGAACAATCTGCTACAAATTCGTCTTAGTTTCTT
>JBBSRF010000148.1:0-6489 GCA_038243335.1 Sphingobacteriales bacterium | reverse complement strand
TGAGCTGGATGGTTTGTTGTTGGGCTAACATTTAAAGTGGTTCTAATGACACTTTAAGATACAAAAAAAGGAGCAGAAACTATTAATTCCTACTCCTTTTTTAACCGCTTTTTTCAAGAGGACTTTTTCAGTGCCCTCACAATTGTCGGGGCTTTTTTTATGTTAAAAACATATTCATTGCAAAGAATTTTTAAATATAGATTAGCTGTTTTAATCATTAAACAAAATCTAACTTTAATCAAGGAATTTTTAGTAATCAAAACTTACGCTAAAATCTTATATTATAGTATATTCGGTCACAAACTATCAAGAAATGAAAAAATATATCTATCTATTTACTATTATCGTATTTTTATTTTCCTGTAGCCCAGTCCAAAAAATTTTAAATAGTGGCAGTATAATGGAAACCTCATTTACAGCACAAATACCTTTTACATTTGATTATAAATTACCAATCGTAAAAACTATAATTAATGGTAAAACCTATAATTTTTTGTTTGATAGCGGAGCACCAACGGTTATTACACCAGCGCTTGCTAAGCAATTAAAATTAAAAGCATTAATCAAAAGAAAAAATTCTGATTCGCAGGGCAATAGCAGTAAAGAAGAAGTAGTAATTATTCCAAACATGAAAATTGGCAACTTAAATTATGAAAATACTGGTGCTTTTGTGATTGATTTTAAAAAAATATTTGAACTCAACTGCATAGGCTTTGATGGCATTATTGGAGCCAATCAAATGGCGAAATCAATTTGGCAAATAGATTATCAAAACAAAATACTTACCACCACAAATAGCATTTCAAATTTAAATATACCTTTAGGAACAGAAACTATAGATTTTAAACCATATGGAGCTCAGAAAACTCCAAAAATAGAGGTTAAAATAGGTGGAAAATCTTCATCGGTCACTTTTGATACAGGTGCAATTTCAGACTTTAATTTTAATTTTAATAATTTTAAAAGTGAAATCTCGACTTTTAAAACTACAGAATACTTTGGAAATGGTGGCGTTGGTGTATATGGTACAGGTAAGAAAATTTCTAGTTATTTCGTTAAAATTCCTTCTCTAAGTATTGGAAATTTAGTGCTGGAAAATCAGATTGTAGCATTTAACAATGGAACTTCTGAAATTATCGGCAATACATTTTTTAAAAATTACACAGTAATTTTAAATTGGCAAGAGAACAAAATTTACATGATTAAAGAAGTTGAACTTAAGAGTTCTAAATTAGAAGGTTTTGGTATTAGTATAAAATACATCAACCAAAAACCGACTATTTCTGCAATTTATAAATCATCTGCAGCTGCAAATTCCGGTCTATTATTAAATGATGAAATCATCAAGATTGATGAATTAGACACTTCCAATTTAACAGTTGCAGAAGCCTGTTATTACAGTTTTAATAACCCTTTAAAGGAAAAAGATAATGCTAAGATAACAGTGATTAGAGACGGGAAGAAAATAATTTTTGACCTAAAAAAAGAACTAATTTTAGACTAATTATTTCAACTTCTCAGTGAGTAATCTCATTTCCTTTACAGGAGAACGCTTTTCATATAAAATATGGTAAACTGCATTACTTATTGGCATATCAACCTTATATTTTTGATTAATGATATGCATGCATTTAGCAGCATAATAACCTTCAGCGATCATATTCATCTCTAACTGTGCTGATTTTACAGTATATCCTTTACCAACCATATTACCAAAAGTACGATTTCTGCTAAATTGAGAATAGGCAGTCACCAACAAATCACCTAAATAGGCAGATTCTTTAATGTCTCGTTCAATTGGATGAACGACATCCACAAAATCCTTTATTTCTCTAATCGCATTAGAAATTAACACCGCTTGAAAATTGTCTCCATACCCCACGCCATGACAAATACCACTCGCTACAGCATAGATGTTTTTTAATACCGCAGCATATTCAGTTCCAAAAATATCATCAGAAACATTAGTTTTAATATACCTTGTTGATAAAAAATTGGCAAAATCTGCTGCTTGTTTAACATTCATACTTGCAATGGTTAAATAGGATAATTTTTCTAAAGCAACTTCTTCTGCATGGCAAGGACCACTAATTACCAAAATATCCGTTAATGGAATTTGATATTTATGGTTCATAAATTCTCCAATAATAAGATTCTCATCAGGCACAATACCTTTAATTGCAGAAATAATTTTTTTACCTCTTAAATCTTCCGCACGCACATCTTTTAAAGTTTCTTTTAAAAAGGCAGCGGGCACATTTAATATGATATAATCTGCTTGGCAGATGATATGTTTAATATCTGAAGATATATTTTCTGCCAAGACCTTAATTTCAACAGAACTTAAATAATTTGGGTTATGTTTAAAACATTTAATATGATCGATAGCATTTTCATTACGCATCCACCAAAAAATTTCTTTCTCAGTTGTATTATCTGCAAGCATTTTTACAATTGCAGTCGCCCAGCTCCCGCCACCAATCATCGCTATTTTAGGAATCATATTTTACAAGTTAAGGATAGTTTAAAACCATCTTAAAATTAAAAAGTTTAAAATAAAGCGATATTCGCCTTATTTTAAACCTTTCAAAAATGCATTAAAAAATTTAATTATTACGATTTACGTAATTACTTTTTCTTTTCTGTGCTAAATAACTTATCCTTAGTGGTTATTTCTACTTTCATCCCATCTTTTAATTTGTTCTGAACAGCAGAATATGGACCACTAACTATTTTCTGTCCAGCTTTAAGTCCTGATTTAACAATTATGTACTGATCATCTTGAATTCCAGTAGTTACCTCTGCTTTTTTAACAGTGTTAGCTTTATCGTCAAATAAATAAACGTATTGTTTCGTTTTTTTATCATTTAGCTTTGCTTTTTGTTTTTCTTGATTATCATCATTACCAGAACTTGCTTTATCATCAGATGCTTTGTCTCCACTACCTGTAAATACCGCTTGAATTGGTATAGCTAAACTAGTTAAAGATTCACTTTGAATATCTACAGTAGCGGAAAGGCCTGGTCTAAAAGGGGAAGGTAAATCTTTTGCTCCACCTTTAATAGCAGCATAAGAATCTGCTAACAAACGTACTTTAACTAAAAAATTGGTAACTTGATCTACCGATCCAGCTGAGCTACCAATACTTGATGATGAACTTGCAATCTCAGTAACGATACCTTTAAATTTCTTATCAGCAAAAGCATCAATTTCTATCACTGCGCTATCGCCAACATTTACACGATTAATATCATTTTCGTTCACATCAACATTAACTTCCATTGTCGTTAAATTAGAAATACGCATAATTTCTGTACCGGCCATTTGAGAAGTTCCTAAGATACGGTCTCCTAATTCGATTGATAGTTTAGACACTACCCCATCAACTGGTGAGAAAATTGTAGTCTTTGCTAAATTAGCACCTGCTTCTTTAACATTTGCTCCAGATTGCTCTAAACCAAATTTAGCTCCTGTTACATTCGATTTTGTGCTTGCTAAATTCGCTTTTGCAGATAAATATGCTGCCTTAGCTGCATCAAATTCTGAAGTAGAAATTACTTTTTTATTATACAACTCTACATTACGTTTGTAAGTGGCTTCTGCATTTACAAAGTTAGCTTCAGTTTGTACCAATTGTTGTTGTGAAGATGCTACACTTGCCTTTTGAGAATTATAAGATGCCACTGCTCTTTCATAACCTGATTGTAAAATATCTGGTCTTACTTTACAAAGCAGTTGACCTTTTTTTACCACATCTCCCTCTTTAACCAAAAGTTGGGTTACCTCCCCAGAAACTTCAGAACTTAATTTAACTTCTGTTTCTGGCTGTAATTTACCGCTTGCGGTTACTGTCTCAACAACTTTTTTCTCTGCCGCTTTATCTACTATAACTTTTTCAATTTGTTCTCCACCTATAAGCCCTGTAAACTTTGCAATGAGTAATATTACTAGTAATGCACCGACGCCAATTAAAATGTGTTTAAGTTTCATAATGATATGTAAGTATTGTTTGTTTTATTAAAAAATAATTTGTTTTCCTAAATAATAATCAATCAGTTTTGCCCTAAATATTAAATCATATTTAGCTTGAATAAAATCTAATTCACTTTTATTTCTATTAGTCTCTGCTGTACTATAATCTAAAGAATTTGCCATTCCAACGCCATAACGTTGCTCAACAACATAAAAAGCATCTTTTTGCGCATTGAATGCATTATTGGTTGAAGAATAACGACTTTCTGCAGCTTTCAAATCGGCAACTGCCTGATAAATTACTTTATTTAAGTTATTTTTTGTCAACTGCTCTTGAGTTTCAGTTTGCATTAAGTTAATCTTAGCACGAGTAACACCTGATTTTGCTTGTAAACCATTAAAAATTGGAATTGAAAGATTTAACCCGACTCCTTTACCCACATTATTTGTAATCTGATCACTAAAAAGTTGATTAGGAAATATAGCGTTGTAGCTATAAAAATAATTAGAACCATAACTTCCATTAAGTGATAATCTAGGATACAATCTTCCTTTTGCTACAGAAATACCCATCTTTGATGCAGCTGTATTTAATTCTGCAAGCTTAATATCAGGAAAAATAAGCAACGCATTTTTATAAATTTCTTCAGCATTTTGCGTACCCTCTTGATTTTTAAAACTATCGATCGCAGGTGCTTGAACCTCAAAAGCCGTAGATGATGGTATATCCATTAATTGAGCTAAAGTTAAATAAGAAATTGATAAAGCATTTTCTGCATTGGTTACATTTAACTCTGCCGTTGCTACTTGAGATTTAGCTTGAGAAACATCTGCAAGCGTTTTAGTACCTTCATCCAACAATATTTGTTCTCTGTTTGCAGTCTTTTTAGATACACTTAATTGATCCTGCGCTGCCTTTAAAAAATCTTTATTATACAAAATTTGCAAATACGAAGTAATAACAGATAATGTTAAGTCATTTCTTACCTTTTCAGTATTTGTTTTACCAGCATCTAACAAGATTTTATTTTGTTTAATCTGGTTCATTTTTATTAAACCATTAAACAAATCGACTCCAGTACTTAAATTACCACTCGCATTATATCTTTGTGTATTTTCAAACAAACCAGATTGAGATTGATTTCTACCCCAATTCATATTTTGACCAATATTGGCATTTAAGCTTGGATAAATAGCTAATTTAGATTGTTTTAAATTTTCATCAGATAAGCTTTCACTTAATTTAGATTGTTTAACCTGTAAATTGTTTGTTAAAGTTTTATCTATAGCTTGTTGTATTGTAATTACTTCTTGAGCAAAGCTGTTCTGAGTTAAGCTAAAAAGTAATACTAATGATAAAATAAATGTAAGCTTGGTTAAAAAGCTATTTTTGGCAACTTGTTTCATAAAAATTTCTTTCACAATATTAAAATAAACAATTAAATGATTTTATAAATTTCTTTAATGCATCCTAAATATTACTTTTGGTTATGCACTTGGTTAAATCACCACTTCTACTCAAATGGTATTATTCCTCACTATTGTGGAATAAGGCAAGATCAGAAAAAATTGTTTATCTAACCTTTGACGACGGACCTATACCCAATGTTACAGAATTTGTTCTAAATACTTTAAAAACATTCGATATTAAAGCAACTTTCTTCTGTATTGGAGATAACATTAACAAATACGCAACAATTTTTGAAATGATAAAAAAAGAAGGTCATTCCATTGGAAATCATACATTTAACCACATAAATGGATGGAAAAGTAATGACTATACTTATTTAGAAAATTTTAAAAAATGCCAAGAACTTACTCAGACAAATCTTTTTAGGCCACCTTACGGAAAAATAAAAAAAAGTCAAATTAGTAAAATAGTTACAAGTTATAAGTTACAGGTTACGAGTTTAAATAACCAAACCTCACAATTCGCAATTCGCAACCCACAACTTAATATAATTATGTGGGATGTGCTCAGCGGAGACTATAATCCTAATCTTTCTCCAGAAAAATGCTATAAAAATGTAATTAAAAATGCTAAAAGTGGTTCTATCATTGTTTTTCACGATAGCTTAAAAGCTTTTGAACGTTTAAAGTACGCTTTACCTAAAACCATCCAGTATTTAAGCGATAAAGGTTACCAATTTGGCAAACTTTAATATAGGATAAAAAGCTAAGTTTATGCCAAAACTCATAAAACACTTAACTACTTAATAATCAAGATTTTTAATTAATTTCAATAAATAAAGTGTTCGAAAATGAACAAATATGTTCGTTAATGAACAAGGTGATAAATTATATATTTCTAAGTTGGACAATATTAGATTGAATATGATTAATTAGAATTATAACTATTTTTATATATTGTAATTTAATACAAATTAATGCCCCATGAGTACAACATTTAAAGATTTTTTTCAAAATATATTTTACACTTCGAGTGAAAGAATCAAGAATCCTTTTGTAGGGTCATATATCACTGCTTTCATATTATATAATTGGAGACCAATTCTG
>JBBSRF010000147.1:0-6564 GCA_038243335.1 Sphingobacteriales bacterium | reverse complement strand
TTAGAATTATGGTTTTAAAACTTGCACATTGATGAAAGAACTATTGGTTCCATCATGGTAAATTTTATGAGTAGCTTTTTGGAAATCGCTTGGCTCTGCCTCGTAGATATTCATAAATTTTTGTGGATTTCTGTCTGCCAATGGAAACCATGAATTTTGAATTTGAATCATCAATCGATGTCCTTTTTTAAAGGTGTGTCCAACATCTGGTAAAGCATAATTAACTTTAGTAATTTGGCCAGGTACAAATGCTTCTGGTTTTTCGAAGCTATTGCGAAATTTACCTCTCATAATTTCACCACGCACTAACATCTGGTATCCACCCATGATAATGCCTTTCGGGTTTGGTATTGGATCTGGCTCATTTTCTGGATAAACGTCAATTAGCTTAACCACATAATCCGCATCTGTGCCAGTTGTAGAAACGATTAAATTTGCCAAAACAGGTCCTGTTAAGGTAATGTCTTCAGTTAAAATATCGGTTTGATAAACTTTAACATCTGGTCTACGAGCTGCAAAACGTTGGTCATCTATCATGTACTCTCTAGTTCTTCTCGCTTGTACACCATCTTGGTAAGGCACTGGTGCATTTGGGTCACTTACATATTCGTCAAAACTATTCGCACTGCTTGCTTTTGTAAATGACAATTTCCCATTAGCCTGCAAGTATAAATTTTTGCTTTCAGTTTCTTTAGGTGGCCATGAATTAAATTTTTTCCATTCATTACTACCAGATATAAAAATATTTGCTTCTGCAGGATTAAACGTTCCTTCTCCTTTTAGGTAATATTTAAAGAAAGGTAATTCTAAATTTTGCTGATAATAAGTACTTGTTGTTTGCCCAAATTTAACATCTCCGAAAAATGAACCATCTCCACGCACCCATCCGCCATGAAACCATGGACCAGCAACTAAAATATTATTTGCATTAGGGCTTTGTTTTTCAATGGCTTTGTAAGTAGCAAAAGCACCATAGGCATCTTCTGCATCAAAAAAACCACCAACCGTCATAACCGCAGGTTTAACATCTGTTAGATGAGTGGTTATTAAACGTGACTTCCAGAAATCATCATAATTTGGGTGTGCGAATAAATCATTCCAAAATTTGATACTATCGGCAAAATATTTTTCTTTTAAATTTTTTACAGAACCAGCTTCTAAGTAGAAACGGTAGTTATCTTGTATAGGAAATTGAAATGGTTTTGGTCCTTTGTCTGGCGTAATAGGTTTCGGTCTTGGTACGCCAAAACCACTCATAAATCTAAAAGCATCATTTAAAAATAATGCACCATTATGGTGGAAATCATCTCCTAAGAACCAGTTTGTTACTGGAGCTTGAGGAGAAACTGCTTTTAAGGCAGGATGTGCATTTGGTAATGATGTTGTTGAATAAAAACCAGGGTAAGAAATGCCAGAAATACCTGCTTTACCATTATTGTTGGTAACATTTTTCAACAACCAATCAATCGTGTCATACGTATCAGTGCTTTCATCTATAGCTTTATTTCCCTTTCCAGTAGTTTGTGGTCTAACGTCTTCAAATGTTCCTTCACTCATCCATCTACCACGTACATCTTGATAAACGAAGATAAAGCCTTCTTTCATTAACGCAGGAAAACTACCTAAACTTAATTTATATTTATCCTCGCCATATGGCGCAACTGTATAAGGTGTGCGACTAATTAAAAATGGATATTTTTTTACCTGATCTTTTGGAATGTATATTGAGGTAAATAGTTTTACACCATCTCTCATGGCAATTTGCCTTTCAATTTTGGTATAGTTATTTCTAACATAAGCTGAGTCTGTTTCTTGTGCCTTGACAGAAACACTAAATGCGATTAATGCAATTAGGAGGTGTAATTTTAAATATCTCATTTGATAACGTCTACTTCAATAAAACTATCGTTAAATATGGTTTGTGTTGCTTTGATATAATCTTCCGCCGCTGCTTTATAAGGATTGGCTACAAATTTTTGAGGATTACGAGCAAATAAAGGGAATGCTGTACTTTGTACTTGTATCATAATTCGATGCCCTTTTTTAAAAGTGTGCATCACATCTTGTAAACGGAAATTCACTTCAGTTTTTTTGCCAGCAACTAGCGCTTCTGGTTTTTCGAAACTATTACGGAAACGTGCAGGCATAATTTCTGAACGTACCATTTGCCAATAGTTGCTTAATGGGATGTTCTTATTTAACATATAGGCATGATTAGGTTCATCTGCTGGATAAACATCAATTAACTTTACGAAAAAGTCTGCATCTGTACCCGTAGTTGCAATTTTTAAGCGAGACATCATTTCACCACCTAAAGTAATATCTTCTGTTAAAACATCGGTTTGAAAAACCAATACATCTGTTCTTCTACCTGCAAAACGTTGATCTTCACTCATGTAGTTGTGTGGTGTAAAACCAGTTGTTGTAGATAAATCTTCTGTATATGGAACAGGTTTTAATGGGTCGCTCATGTAAGAAGTTGATCCGGATGTAGTTGGTGCATTAAAACTCAATTTACCATCAGCACCTAAATACATTTTTTGTTTTACCGCACTTGCTGTAGGCCATTTATCGAATGTATTCCATTTTTTAGCACCGGTATCAAACATGTATGCTTCTGGTAATCCAGTTTTTTGATTGCCGTTTCCTTTTAAAAAGTGGTTAAAAAACTTAGATTCGATTTCTTTTTGATAAAAAGTTGCAATGCTGTCTCCAAAATAAACATTAGTATGGGTTGTTTTTCCAGTTTCTCTAGACCATCTCCCATGTCCGAATGGACCCATCACAATGGTATTGTAAGCATTCGGATTTTTCTTTTCTATCGTTTTATAAATATTTAATGGACCACTCAAATCTTCAGCATCAAACCAACCACCAACAGTCATTATTGCTGGTTTAACACCTTCTTTATAGTGTTTCAATAAACCACGTTTTTGCCAAAACTCATCATAATTAGGATGGTTTACAGTTTCTTGCCAGTAAAAATTATTTTTATAATATTTATCAGCGTTGCTTAATGGGCCTAAATCTAAACCAAACTGGTAACCATCTTTTGTGCCAGTTTTAATAGTTTGATTATTGTACCAAGCTGTTGAAGTTGTATCTTTTTTCTGAACACCAAATACTGGGAAAGTGAAAAAATAACTTTGTAAGAAAGCGCCATTGTGGTGGAAATCATCAAAAAAGAAATCTGAAATCGGCGCCTGTGGACTTGACGCTTTTAAAGCTGGATGATCACTTAAAATTCCTGCTGCAGTATAAAAACCAGGATAAGAAATGCCCCATTGGCCAACTCTGCCATTATTGTTAGCTGCATTTTTAACAAGCCAATCTATAGTGTCATAAGTATCTGAGCCTTCATCTACATCAGTTTTACTTTTCTTATTGTCGATTACTGGCGTCATGTTGGTGAAAAGTCCTTCACTTTTAAAACGACCTCTTACATCTTGGTAAACAAAAATGTATCCTTCTTTCATCATTATAGGAGATGGGCCAAGACTTCCAGGATATTTTTCAGCACCATAAGGAGCTACACTATAACAAGTGCGTTGCATCATCATCGGATATTTTTTGTTCGCTGATGCGTCTTTTGGCGTGTAAATAGACGTGAAAAGTTTTACACCATCACGCATGGTAATGTACGTGTCTGTTTTGGTGAAATTTTCTTTTACATAATTGCTTTGGGCAAATAATGTTGAGGTTACTAGCAAAAAGCTGAGTAGTAATGTGGTAAATTTTAATCGATTGATCATAATAGATTAGGTTTAAAACCTAAATATAGAGAAAAAACAGATTTACTTTCAAGAATTTAGTATTAAGTATCAATAGTGTGACTAATTTTAATAGCTAATGATTTAGGAGTGTTGAGATGTGAGAATTGGAAAAATGAAATTTCTCAATTTTTTTAAAGTGGTTATCTTCAAATATTTTACATTATACACCAACAAACTAAACACCTAAAGAACCGATCGACTGAAAAAAATAAAACAAAACCGTAACTTAGCAGCATAAAATTTTAAAAAGATATGCAATACGATGTAGTTGTTATTGGCTCGGGTCCGGGCGGATATGTAGGTGCCATACGCTGTGCACAGTTAGGTTTGAAAACAGCAGTAATAGAAAAGTATAAAACTTATGGGGGAACTTGCTTAAATGTAGGCTGTATTCCATCAAAAGCTTTATTAGATTCTTCAGAGCATTTTCACAATGCTGCACATACATTTACAACGCACGGTATTAATTTAAAAGATTTAAAAGTTAATATGCCACAAATGATTGCACGTAAAGATGATGTTGTTAATCAGAATACTGCCGGGATCACTTATTTATTCAAAAAAAATAAAATCGACACTTTTGAAGGTGTTGGTTCTTTTGAAGATAAAAATACCATCATCATTACTAAAGCTGATGGTTCTACAGAAAAAATTATTGCTAAAAATGTTATTATTGCTACAGGTTCTAAGCCTACAGCTTTACCATTTTTACCAATTGATAAAAAACGTATCATTACTTCTACAGAAGCTTTAAATATTAAGGAAGTGCCAAAAACAATGATTGTAATTGGTGGTGGTGTAATTGGTTTAGAGTTGGGTTCTGTTTACGCTCGTTTAGGCACAAAAGTTTCTGTAATAGAATATATGCCATCTCTAATTGGCACAATGGACGCTAGCTTAGGTAAAGAATTGCAACGTGTATTAAAGAAATCTTTAGGCATGGAATTTTTTATGGGGCACAAAGTAACTGGTGCAACAACTAAGGGTAAAACAGTTACTGTTACTGCAGATAATGCCAAAGGCGAAGCTGTTAAGTTTGAGGCTGATTACTGTATTGTTGCGGTTGGTAGAACAGCTTATAGCGAAGGATTAGGATTAGATAAAATTGGAATTACGATAGAAGAAAGAGGGAAGAAAATCCCAGTTAATGCACATTTAGAAACTGCTGTTGCTGGTGTTTATGCCATAGGCGATGTAATTACAGGCGCAATGTTAGCACACAAAGCGGAAGATGAAGGTATATATGTAGCGGAAACCATTGCTGGACAGAAACCACATATTAACTATAACTTAATTCCAGGTGTGGTGTACACTTGGCCAGAAGTTGCTGCTGTTGGTCAAACGGAAGAGCAATTGAAAGCTGCGGGTGTGAAATATAAAGCTGGTTCTTTCCCATTTAAAGCAAGTGGTAGAGCTAAGGCTAGTATGGATACTGATGGTTTTGTTAAAGTGTTAGCTGATGAAGCTACTGATGAAATTTTAGGTGTACACATGATTGGTCCACGTGCTGCAGATGTAATTGCAGAGGCAGTTTTGGCGATGGAGTTCAGGGCGTCTGCAGAAGACATTGCAAGGATTTCCCATGCGCATCCAACTTATACTGAAGCTTTAAAAGAAGCAGCAATGGCTGCAACAGCTAATAGAGCGATACATATTTAGTCGGATAGTTCGAAAGTAAATAGTCAGAAAGTTATTGATACAAAAGAGCCAGCGTTAATTGCTGGCTTTTTTTTGTGCCAAAAAATTAACGGAAAGATAACTTTAAGTAAATATTGTTTTAAGTTATTGCCGATATTTTTGCAATTAATTAAAACACATAAATATGATTCTTAAAACAAAACTTTTTACTGCTATTGTTTTTGTACTATTAATTTTTAACGGTTGTAAAAAAAACAATACTATTATCGAAAATGAGATAGAAACATTTTTACCAGAAGATATAAGCAGTTTTAAAGAAGTTGCTGTTATTAATGTAGGAGGAAAGTCAGCAGCAGAAATCTCAGCTTACGATCCTTCAACAAAAAAAATATTTGTAGTAAGTAATGATGGTGGCACAAAAGTAGAGGTATTTGATTTAAAAGCATACCCAACAATAAATAAATTAAAAACACTAACTTTTCCAAATAATGCAGGTATAAATAGTGTAGCTGTTAATAATGGTTTGCTAGCAATTGCTTTAAATGGGTTAAATCCTCAAGCAAATGGGGATGTTGTGGTTTTAAAAACCTCAAACTTAGAAGAAGTTAAGAAAATTGCTGTAGGTGCAATGCCAGATATGGTAACGTTTAGCCCCGATGGGAATTTCATTATTTCAGCAAATGAGGGTGAACCTAATGATGCTTATACAATTGATCCTGAAGGCACTATTTCCATTATTAATATAAAGAATAATTATGCCGTTAAAACTTTAGGTTTTGCTGGTTTTGAAAGTTCAAAAACTGCTCTTGTTGCGGCAGGGTTAAGAATATTTGGTCCCAATGCTAGTTTTACACAAGATATAGAGCCAGAATATGTAACTGTAACAGCAGATTCTAAAAAAGCTTATGTAACGCTACAGGAAAACAATGCAGTTGCAGAAGTTGATTTAGTTGCGGGTACAATTACTAAAATAATGCCTTTGGGTGTTAAAGATATTAGTCTTACAGAAAATGCTTGGGATGTTAGTGATAAAGATGGTAAGGTTGGTAATTTAGGTACTTGGCCTATTAAAGCATTTTATTTACCTGATGCGCTAGCTCACTTTTCTATAGGTAATTCTAATTATTTAGCACTGGCTAATGAGGGAGATACA
>JBBSRF010000146.1:0-6609 GCA_038243335.1 Sphingobacteriales bacterium | reverse complement strand
TCTATTAACCAATCTCTCAAACTTACGTTAAGGTTGGCTACTGAATCAATTTCTGGGATAGCATAATTCTTTTTTACGTATTTAAATCTTGCATTTTTAAAATCTACCACATCAACTCTAATTGCTTTAAATAGTTTTTTTATAAAATCATAAGGAGATTTTTCAGGTCTCGGTGGCTTGCCCTCATTAAAATCAAACTGTTTATTTACAATGGTAACATCTGGCTTATCAAATAATAATAAATTAACTGCCACTTCTCTGTTAAAAAATATATTAAATGGATGAAATCTTTTGATTGAAATTTTCTTAAGCTTGATATAATAAAGATTGTTTGGTGCTTTTTTCTCTAGTATTAATTTATTATAAACATTAGTGTCTGGCGAAATTTCTACATCTAAAATTGTAGCAGATCCAGTTAATAAATTGGTGTGTAAATCAGAAAAATTTAAATGGTATAATCCATTTGTTGAATTGATAGCTAGTTCTTTTAACTCTTTTTTAATGATAGGTTTCAATTGAGCACTAATATACCAAGCAACGCTAACAACTACTATTATTAAGATAAATATGCTGCTTATGATCCATTTAAAAATCTTTTTATTACGAGATGCTTTATTTAACATGCTTAAGTAATCAGTTTGGGTGTTCCAATATACCAAAATTAAGATTTATATATCGCCGTAATTATTAATCTTGGTTGTTCATTATTTGAATCACACAAGTTTATTTTTTAGCTTTTGGTTTTGGCATATCTTTCATCGGAATGCCACCAATACCAACTGTTTCTCGTATCCCAACAAACACACTCTTCCACATCAGGTTAAAAAATGAAGCTTGTGGCACTCTTTCATAAGTAATATTAGCTGTTCTTAAAGATTCGCCTTTAGATGGATTATCATTCTTTATTAAAATATTATTCGCTAAAAAAGACAAAAATCCTTTCTTTTTCTTTTTACCATCCTCATCCTCTTTTAATAAATTAACCTTTAAATCGCTATAATAGAATACTACTTTACCATTACTCCTTTTTAAATTCGCATTAATATTAAAATTAGCTTTTTGTACTTTTCCATGATCAATGCTTACTAAACCCAACGACTTTGACAATGGATTTAAAATTTTCATATCAAAACTTCCAATATTGCCCACGTAGGAAAATGCACCATATTTATCAGTTAGATTAAAATCAATTTTTACATTCATTTTTCCTGTACCAAAAATATATGTTGTCAAATTTGCATAAGCATGATTTTTATTCACTAAACGAGCAGTATCATTAGTTAAATTAACGATAGCACCACTTAAATTATCTAATTTTAAAGTGCCTCTTTCTTTAGTTTTTTCACTAAACTCAGTGTAAGCTATATCAACTTTGTTTAATAGTAAAGTATCAACCAATGTTGCAAAAGGAATACGTTTTAAAGCAAGATGAGGATAATTTCGCCCTTTATCAAAATTTGCAGGTGGCAATTCTCTATTCATAAAAACGGCTACTTTTGATGGACCAATCTCAACTTTTTTTGCATGAAAACTCCCGTCATTATTTAAAGAAATGAAATCAACTCCATTTAAATTAATCTCATTAAAACTTAAATCATACCTATCTTTTTGAGTTTTATATTTTTTACTAAAAGTTAAGTCTGGATACATAGGTATCATTTTTAAACCTTTAATTCTTATCGTTTTATTGCTCATTGATCCTTTTACAGAATCTACCTTAGTGGTATACATTTTATCTTTACTCAAAGCACTATAACCGCTTAACGCAAATGCAATGTCTTTAGTGTGAAATACCCTTGTAGTATCATATTGAGCAGCAGAGTCTATTAGCACATTTTTAACATTGATAGATAAATGTTTAACAGAGTTTAATTTTTTTAGCCCATTATAATAATCGAAATCTGCATCAATTACTTTTATATCATTAACACTAATAGATTTTAAAGATTTGGAAATCTGCTGATATAAAGTACGCTCATCTTTTAGCGTATCGACTCTTTTTGGCACTTTATTATACACCATATCTATGGAAGGATTATCCAAGATTATGGTGCTTACTTCTATTTTTTTCTTAAAATAAGCTGTTAAGATGCTAACTCTATTTATTTTTAAATGTGCTAAACGAATGCGAAATAAGTGCGTAGGCGCTTTTTTAATTTCTTTTAATTTGATAAAAACTGCACTATCTGGATATAAAGAAATGCTATCTAAAACCGCAGTTCCAGTAACTAAATTTAAATGAATATCCTTAAAATCTATTTTATATAAATGATCCGATCCTTCGTAAACACTCTCTTTAATCTTTTCCGTTAATAATGGTTTCCATTTGGCACTCAAATAAATAGAGAAACTACCAATTATTATAATTAATATCAACATTGTTGCACCAACCCATTTAAAAATACGTTTAGATTTTTGATTTTTAAGCATAACTCTATTTAAACTTTTACTACAATTAAAACAGTGAATTGTTTGTTTTTTGTAAGGAGCGGTAATTTTGATGCTGACAATATGTCATTTATAAATTATATTTTGTATTTTTGAAACCCAATTAAATGGGTTAAAAGTTAATAGCTGCAGGTTAAGCATCTGTACTTATAACTACTAACTCATAACCCATAACTTAATTATGATTGATTTACAGTTTACGGACAAGAAACACGATGAAGAGCGCCAAGGTGAAGCTTTGGTATTAGAAAATCCTAAAAGTGATGGCAGGAAACTGTACATTGAAAGCTACGGTTGCCAAATGAATTTTGCAGATAGTGAAATTGTGGCCTCTATTTTAGCAGAAACTGGATTTGAAACCACTGGAGATTATCAAAAAGCCGATGTCATTTTTATCAATACTTGCTCCATACGAGAAAATGCAGAAACTCGTGTTCGTAATCGTTTATCGCAATTTGGTGTAGAGAAAAGAAAAAACCCAAAACTAATCGTTGGTGTATTGGGCTGTATGGCAGAACGTTTAAAAGCTAAATTTTTAGAAGAAGAGAAGTTAGTTGATGTTGTTGTTGGCCCTGATGCCTATCGTGATTTACCAAGTTTATTAAGTCAGGTAGAAGAAGGACATAAAGCAGTAAACGTAATTTTATCTCGAGAAGAAACCTATGCAGATATTAGCCCAGTTCGCTTAAATAGCAATGGCATAACCGCATTTGTCACCATTATGCGTGGTTGCGATAACATGTGTTCTTTTTGTGTGGTTCCATTTACAAGAGGTAGAGAAAGAAGTAGAGATCCGTTCTCTATTGTTAAAGAATGTAAGGAGTTATTTGAATCTGGCTATCGCGAAGTAACTTTATTAGGTCAAAATGTAGATTCATATTTATGGAAACCTATCCCCAACTCTTCAGAGGTTGAAGGGAGTAACATTACGCTAAAACAAATTGATGAGGCAGACGAAATGAACACCTTAACTGGTGATGCACTTTTGGAAGCTTTGATTAGCAAAAAAGACCTTCCTACAACGAGGGGAAAAGTCTTCCATACTGGGGAAGATTTAGATGGGGCTGCGGTAAACTTTGGGCAACTGTTAGAAATGGTAGCGGAGATTAGTCCAGAGTTAAGAGTTCGATTTTCAACTTCTCATCCAAAAGATATTACGGATGAGGTTTTATATACTATTGCCAAACACGATAACATTTGTAATTACATTCATTTACCTGTTCAGTCCGGAAATAGCAGAATTTTGGCATTAATGAACCGTACTTACACTCGCGAATGGTATATGAATAGAATTGATGCTATTCGTAGAATTATTCCTGGATGTGCCATCTCGGCTGATATTATTGCAGGCTTCTGTACTGAAACGGAAGAAGAACACCAAGATACTTTGAGTATTATGGATTATGCGAAATACAATTTTGCTTATACTTTCTCTTACTCAGAACGCCCAGGAACTTTAGCAGCTCGTAAATATCCTGATGATATTCCTGAAGCTATTAAAGCCCGTAGACTGGCAGAAATTTTTAAGAAACAACAAGAGGATTCTTTGGCTTGTTTAGAAGAATTTGTTGGACAAACAGTAAGCATATTAATTGAAGGTTTCTCTAAGAAATCTGACAAAGAATTTAGGGGCCGTAATGATCAAAATGCAATGGCTGTTTTTCCAGTTATAGAAAGTGCAAAATTGGGCGATTATGTAAACGTTTATATCGAACGTTGTACATCGGCTACTTTAATTGGGTTTATAATAAAATAAGTTGCCTGTTTCGAGTTGTCAGTTAAAAGTCTGGGCACACAACATTCAACTCGCAACTCATAACACATAAAATGGATATACAAGATATTAAAAATAGGTTCGGCATTATTGGTAGTTCACCGTTATTAAATCGCGCTATAGATACTGCCAGACAGGTTGCTCCAACAGATATGTCGGTTTTAATTACCGGTGAAAGCGGTAGTGGTAAAGAGGTTTTCTCTCATATCATTCATCAAATGAGCACTCGTAAACACGGTGCTTTTATTGCGGTAAACTGCGGAGCAATACCAGAAGGCACGATAGATTCAGAGCTATTTGGTCACGAAAAGGGTTCTTTTACTGGCGCTCACGAAGCTCGTAAAGGTTATTTTGAAGTTGCCAACGGTGGTACTATTTTTTTAGATGAAGTTGCAGAATTGCCATTAGGAACTCAGGCTCGTTTGTTGCGTATTTTAGAAAGTGGTGAATATTTAAGAGTTGGTTCATCTAAAGTTCAAAAAACAGATGTACGCATTATTGCAGCAACAAATGTTGATATTTATAACCGAGTGAAATCTGGTAAATTTCGTGAAGATTTATATTATCGTTTAAATACTGTGCCTTTACGTATTCCTGCTTTACATGAGCGCAAAGAAGATGTTTATCTTCTGTTTCGTAAATTCTCAGCAGATTTTAGCGATAAGTACCGCAGTCCAGGTATCCAATTAGAACCAGAAGCAATTCAAATATTGAGCAATTACAGCTGGCCAGGTAATGTTCGTCAATTAAAAAATATAGCAGAACAAATTTGTGTTTTAGAGAAAGATAGAAATGTTAGTGGACAAGCTTTATTGAATTATATCCCTAATGAGCAGGGAAGTAATTTACCAATGACATTAAATGGAAATAACAAAGAAGATTTTTCTGAACGAGATATTTTATACAAAGTTCTTTTCGATATGAAAAAGGACATGGTAGAATTGAAAAAATTAGTTGCAGAAATTATTCAAAACGGTGGAAATACTGCCCATATTATTGCCGACAATCCACAATATATTAATCAACTGTATCAAGATATTGATTTGCCCAACCAAACTATAGAACCTAAATTAACTATTAAACACCCTTCTCAAAACCAACCTAACGATTATAATTATGCCCATGATGCTGAAGAGGTTGAAGAATCTTTATCCTTAATAGACAAAGAATCTGATCTAATTAAAAAAGCATTAAAAAAACACAAAGGCAAACGTAAATTTGCAGCACAAGAATTAGGTATATCAGAACGTACACTTTACCGTAAAATAAAAGAATTAAGTTTATAATAAATAACAATGAAAAAAATCATATTCATTTTAGCTGTATTTGCACTGAGTAGCTGTGGCTATAAATTTAATGGAGCTTCCATTCCGCCAGACATGAAAACTATTTCAGTTGCATATATTGAGAATAATGCGCAATTGGTTAATCCACAATTAAGTCAAGACCTTACCGAAAGTTTAAAAGAACGTATCCGTACCCAAAGTAGATTAAGCATTGTACCAACGGGAGGTGATGCAAGCTTTGAAGGTAAAATAACAGATTATGACATTAAACCAATCTCCATACAAGACAATGCTAAACCTATTGCAGGTGCAAATAGACTAACCATCACAATGAATATAAAATACACGAGTACTAAAGATAAAAAGCAAAGCTTTGAACAACCTTTTACTGCATTTACAGATTTCTCATTGGCTGGAAAAACCTTTCAGTCTCAAGAAAAAGAATTAGTTAAAAAAGTAAATATACAATTAACCGAAAATATTTTTAACCGTGCTTTTGCACAATGGTAAAGAATTTGATGTTTCAATTATTAACTTAGCGGCATGGAGCTGGATTTAGATACCAAACAATTATTAGCAAATTTAATTGCAAAGCCAGAAATGGTATCGCAATCGCATGCTAATTTGTTAAATAATCTTATTCTAAAATATCCATATTATCAACCATTACATTTACTATTAGCTAAGGCAAGTGTAAATGAAAGCAGTGCTACAGAAATACTTTTTAAGGCTGCGATATATAATGGTGGGATTTTGTTGCATACAATTATTCATCATCCCGAAACTTTATCAATTGAAGAAAGTATAAAACATTTAACAAATGCTGAAATAGCGGATAATGCGCAAGAAGTAATTGTTGGAATATCTGAAACAACAAGTTTCATTCATCAACAGGAGGTTGAAGAAGAGAAAGTTTATGAAGAAATCTCAGAAGTTAATAACCTTTCTACTGATGGAAATATAAATGAGCTACTTGATGAGCAAACCGTTTATGAAGAGATTGTTGAGGTCGAGAAAATAGAGTTCTTATCAAACTTGCCTAGGGAAACCCAAATTAATCAAGAAGAAGATTTGGTTATTGAAAATATAGTTGCAACAGAT
>JBBSRF010000145.1:0-6671 GCA_038243335.1 Sphingobacteriales bacterium | reverse complement strand
TCCTTATCTTTTGATACGCTATATGCTGAAGGTCAACGTCGTTATGTAGAAAGTTTATCTTCTTATGCCAGACAATTTATGGGTAGGATGAACAAGCCTGATGTAGACTATATTAAGGGTATTGCGCCTGCCATAGCAATTGAACAAAAAGTAATTACTTCTAATCCGCGTTCTACAGTGGGTACAAGTACAGAAATATACGATTATTTAAAATTGCTATTTTCAAGAATTGGAATCACTTATTCACCAATTTCTGGAGAGGTAGTTAAAAAAGATACGGTATCCACAGTTGTGGATTTTATTATCAATTTAGGTAATGATGCTGTTGCTACCATTTTCTGTCCATTACATCCACATAACAATAGAACCGTAAAAGAAGAATTAGCCGTATTGCTACAGAAAGGCTTCTTACGTGTTTATTTTAAAGGTAAAATTGCCAAAATTGAAGATTTATTAGAAGACCAAACAGTTAAAGATGTAGAATTACAAGATACAGAAACAATTAGAATACTAATTGATCGAATTGTTGTAAATGAAGAAGAAGAAACATTATCTCGCATTGCGGATTCTGTGCAAACTGCTTTTTTTGAAGGTAAGGGCGATTGTTTTGTAGAAAATGAAGAAAAAAAGCAATTTTTCTGCGATCGCTTTGAATTAGATGGAGTGAAATTTGAAGAGCCAACGCCTAATTTTTTTAGTTTTAATAATCCTTACGGGGCTTGTAAACTTTGCGAAGGATATGGCAATGTAATTGGTATTGATGAAGATTTAGTTATTCCAGATAAGAGCAAAAGTTTATACGATAATGCAATTGCGCCTTGGCGAGGTGAAAAAATGGGTGAATATTTGAAAAAATTCATTAAAAATGCAGATAAATTCGACTTTCCAATCCATCGTTCATTTAGCGAATTAACCGAGAAACAGCAACGCTTAATATGGGCAGGTAATAAATATTTTGAAGGTTTAAATGATTTTTTTAAGGAATTAGAAGCGCAAACTTATAAAATTCAATACCGTGTTATGCTTTCTCGTTACCGCGGTAAAACAATTTGTCCAGATTGTAAAGGAACGCGTTTGCGTAAAGATGCTTCCTATGTTAAAATTAATGACAAATCAATTTTAGATATGGTATTAATGCCATTATCTACTATACTTCCATTTTTTGAGAAACTAAAATTATCTGAAGTTGAAGTTAAAATTTCTAAACGTATTTTGGCTGAGGTTACGAGCAGAGTTTTATATTTAAATAATGTTGGTTTGGGCTACTTAACTCTAAATCGTTTATCTAATACCTTATCTGGCGGAGAAAGTCAGCGTATTAACTTGGCAACTTCATTAGGGAGCAGTTTAGTTGGTTCTATTTATGTTTTAGATGAGCCTAGTATAGGACTGCACCCCAGAGATACCCATAAATTAATTGAGGTTTTGCAATCTTTAAGGAATGTAGGTAATACAGTTTTGGTTGTAGAACATGAAGAAGAGATGATGAAAGCTGCCGATCATATTATTGATATTGGTCCAGAAGCTGGTACACATGGTGGAAATTTAGTGTTTAGTGGTACATTCGATCAAATTATAAAAGATAAAAACTCACTTACTGGTAGATATTTAGCAGGAAAAGAAGAAATTTCAATTCCAACACTGCGAAGAAAGTGGAAGGATCATATTTTAATTAAAGGAGCTAGAGAAAATAACTTAAAAAATATTGATGTAAAGTTTCCACTCGGAATTTTTACGTGTGTAAGTGGTGTTTCTGGATCGGGGAAAACGAGTTTGGTCAAAAAAATTTTATATCCTGCTTTGCAGAAGGCAATAGGTAATTATGCTGGTGAACAGACAGGAAGTTACGATGGTGTTTTTGGTAACATAGATTTGGTGAGCCAGGTTGAAATGGTAGATCAAAATCCAATTGGACGTTCTTCTCGCTCTAATCCAGTAACCTACGTAAAAGCTTGGGATGATGTGAGAGCACTATTTTCGGCATTACCAGCATCAAAAGCAGCTGGACTAAAACCTGCAGCATTTTCATTTAATGTAGAGGGTGGTAGATGTGATACTTGCCAAGGAGAAGGAGAGGTTAAAATTGAAATGCAATTTATGGCTGATATTTATTTGCCATGCGAAACTTGTGGTAGTAGAAGATTTAAGCAGCAAGTATTGGATATTACATATCAAGATAAAAATGTTGCAGATATATTAGATTTAACCATTGAAGAAGCAGTTGAATTCTTTAAAAACGAGCCTAAAATTTTACATAAGTTAAATCCCTTATTAGATGTTGGTTTAGGCTATGTGCATTTAGGACAATCATCAAATACTTTATCCGGTGGCGAAGCGCAACGTATTAAACTGGCTTCATTCTTAATTAAAGGAAATAATGCCAACAAAACCATGTTTATTTTTGATGAACCAACAACCGGTTTGCATTTTCATGATATTAAAAAGTTGTTAAAAGCATTAAACACCTTAATTGAACAGGGTAACACCATTTTGGTTATTGAACACAATATGGATATGATTAAATGTGCAGATTGGGTTATTGATATTGGTCCAGAAGGTGGAGATAAAGGAGGTAATGTTATATTTGAAGGAACGCCAGAAGATATGCGCTTTGCAAAAGGCTCTTACACGGGACAGTTTTTAAAAGCACATTTGAAATAAGTTGGTTAGGGGTTGCAAGTTACTAGCTGCATGTCTTGTTTAAGATCTAAATACTAACTTCTAATTACTTAATTGTTATCTTAGCCAATTATGCTCTTCATCACCTTAATTATAGGCATTTTGTTAAACGCTTTGGGTTACATTCCTCCTGGGAATATTAACCTAACTGTAGCGCAATTGACCATAAATAAGGGCATGCGCCAAGCATTGTATTTTATTCTTTCTTTTTCTATAGTCGAAGTATTTTTTACTTTCGGGATGATGCGTTTTGCTCGTTGGATGATGAGTGATATTGATGTTAATGATAATGTTAGTGAATTAAAATTAGGCACCTATGTAGATGCCTTTATGATTTTGCTTTTTTTAGTAATGGGTACGATTACTTGGATTAATCGAAAAAAAATCCCAAAAACTAGAGCAGAAGATAATAGAAGCAGAAAAGGAAGTGTTTTTTATGGGATGTTGTTAGGCGTTTTAAATCCTGTTCAAATTCCTTTTTGGTTATTTTTTGGCAACTATATCATTCTGCATGAATGGATTAAAACTGATTATTTTTCGTTAATTATATTTAGTTTAGGCTCTGGAATGGGCTCTGCATTGGCACTTTATGGTTACGCACACTTTGCTAAATATATACAAGAGAAATTTGCCTTGAGTAGCCATAAAATAAATCGCTCCATTGCTTTGTTTCTATTCGCATTAGCTTTGTACTTAATTATCAAACAGTCTGGTATTTATTTGCATTGGTGGGGTTATTAGAAAGCCTAAATTTTTATTTTATAGGTTTAACTACTTCATTTTTATTATAAGTTTAAACTCCAATAAATTTAGTTTGTTACACATATTTTTAAGGAATAGAATGTTGTAATGATTATCTTTGTTTAAATTTACTGAATAATATTTAAACAAAATGCAGTATTCTATTTCAGATTTAGAGCAACTTTCTGGTGTTCAGGCACATACTATAAGAATGTGGGAGCAGAGATATAATGCATTAATACCTCATCGATCTGCTGGTAATACGCGTTATTACGATGATGAGCATTTGGTTAAATTGTTAAATATTGTAAGTATCAGCCAAAAGGGTTTAAAAATCTCTAAAATATGTGCCTTGTCTCAAGAAGCAATACATGCTTTAATTGAACAAGATATTTATGATACAGTTAGTGAAAGTCAACAGTTTGAATTTTATATTACACAATTATTAAGCTATGGGATATCATTTAATGAGGAAGCTTTTGATACATTGTTGTCTAAATGCGTAAAAGAAAATGGTTTAATTAAATCTTATACTGTCGTTATTTATCCTTTATTGGTTAGGTTGGGTTTAATGTGGCGTAAAGATAGTATTTGTGCTGCTCAAGAGCATTTTTTAATCAATATTATTCGTCAGAAAATTTGTGTTGCTATTGATGATTTACCGTTGTCAAGTATTGATGAACAAATTTGGGTACTTTTTCTACCTGAAGATGAAGCGCACGAAATAGGTATTCTATTTGCTAATTATTTGTTGCGCCAAGCGGGTAAACGCGTAATTTATCTAGGCAGTCGGGTTCCACTTACTTCATTGAAAGAAGTAATTGCTATAAAACCAGTAAATAAAATGATGTTGTTTATGTCTCAGGGCAAATTAACCTCAAATGCACAAGAATATGTTAACGAACTTTCAAAAACTTTTAATAAAATAGCAATATATTTAGCAGGTAATGAACAATTGATTGGAGAACTTCAGTTACCAAAAAACATCAAATGGTTAAAAAATAGTTATCAATTTGAGGCTTTAATCAACAACCAATAATGTTAAAAAAAAGTAAAATAAAAAATATAGCTGTTATTGGAGCAGGTTTTGCTGGCTTAAGCGCAGCGGCATATTTAGCAAAACTAGGTTATAGTGTAACTGTTTTTGAAAAAAATGAGTCCATTGGCGGCAGAGCTAGACAATTAACTACTACCCAAGGTTACGTTTTTGACATGGGGCCAAGTTGGTATTGGATGCCTGGTGTTTTCGAAAAATTCTTTAATGATTTTGGTTATACAGCAAGTGATTTTTATAAATTAACTTTATTAAATCCATCTTTTGATGTGATTTTTGGTAAAGATGATGTTTTAGGAATTCCAGAAAATTATCAAGAGTTACGCAACTTATTCGAATCTATAGAAGCAGGAAGTAGTATAAAACTAGATTCTTTTATGAAAGAAGCTGAATTTAAGTATAAAGTTGGCATGGATAATTTGGTTTATAAGCCAGGGTTGTCATTATTAGAGTTTGCAGATATAGATTTTCTAAAAGGAGTTTTTAAACTTCAAGTATTTACTTCGTTTAGCACTCACGTCAAAAAATTCTTTAGTAATCCTAAACTCATCTCTTTAATGGAGTTTCCAGTTTTGTTTTTGGGTGCTACGCCAGAAGATACGCCAGCGTTGTATTCTTTAATGAATTACGCAGGCTTAAAGTTAGGTACGTGGTACCCAATGGGAGGTTTTGGTGAAGTTATACAAGGAATGAAAAAAGTAGGTGAAAATTTAGGTGTAAAATTTCATTTAGGAGAAGCTGTTAATGAACTGCAAGCTGTAAATAAAAGCGTTAATCAGGTAATTACTACAAAAAAAACTTACCAGTTTGATGCCGTAATTGCTGCGGCAGATTATGAACATGTAGAATCCAAATTATTGCCAGAGAAATTTAGAAACTACACGCCAAAATATTGGGATACAAGAGTTTTAGCACCATCAAGTTTGATTTTTTATATCGGTGTAAATACAAAAGTTAACCGTTTACATCACCATAGTTTATTTTTTGATGAAGATTTGAAAATACATGCTACGGAGATATATAAGAATCCACAATGGCCAAATAAACCATTGTTTTACGTTTGTTGTCCATCTAAAACAGATGATAATGTTGCGCCAGTTGGACATGAAAATCTTTTCATTCTAATTCCAATTGCACCCAATTTAGAAGATAACGAAGTGCTCAGAGAGCGGTATTTTAACATTGTAATGGAAAGATTAGAATCTTACTGTGATCAAGATATTAGAAAATCTATTGACTATAAGAAAAGTTATTGCGTAAAAGATTTTATTGCTGATTATAATTCTTACAAAGGAAATGCTTATGGGTTAGCAAATACGTTGATGCAGACAGCTAATTTAAAACCATCTATAAAAAATAAAAAATTGAATAATTTGTTTTACGCAGGACAATTAACTGTTCCGGGGCCTGGAGTACCGCCATCTATTATTTCAGGTAATGTAGCCGCTCAACAAGTAAATAAATACCTTAAATCTATCGTATATGAAGGAAATATTTGATAAAATATCTGCAGATTGCAGCAAAATAACAACACAAAGGTATAGCACGAGTTTTACTTGGGGAATTTATTTATTAAGTAAAAATTTACGCCCTCATATTTATGCAATCTATGGTTTTGTTCGTTTTGCCGATGAGATTGTAGATACTTTTCATGATTATGATAAAAAATATTTATTAGAAAAATTTAAAAGAGATTGCTTTGAAGCAATAGAATTTGGTATTAGTTTAAACCCGGTATTGAACTCTTTTCAAAAAGTAGTGAATGATTTTGATATTGAACATGAATTGATTGACCTATTTTTAAATAGTATGGCAATGGATTTAGAGCCAAGTGTTTATAGCAACGAGAAGTACGAAAAATATATTTTAGGTTCTGCTGAAGTTGTTGGTTTAATGTGTTTACATGTTTTTGTAAATGGTAATAAAGAACAATATGAGCATTTGAAGCCTTTTGCGATGAAATTAGGTTCAACATTTCAGAAAGTTAATTTTTTAAGAGATGTTAAAGCGGATTTTCAACAATTAAATAGAAATTATTTTCCTAATGTTAACTTGGATATGTTTTCAGATTCTCAAAAATTAACAATTGAAAAGGAAATTGAAGAAGAATTTAAAGCTGCTTTAGTTGGAATTAAACAATTACCACTCTCATCGAGAAAAGGAGTTTATCTAGCCTATATTTATTATAAAAAATTGT
>JBBSRF010000144.1:0-6684 GCA_038243335.1 Sphingobacteriales bacterium | reverse complement strand
TTCTATTTGATTACATTTTATTTATGAGATAAAAATAAACCTTCATCAGTTTTAGTAACTTTCAAAATATTTTTTGCGGTTAATCCTTTTAAGGTTGTATCCCACTTTTTATTACTCCAATAAGAAATTTTTTCTTTTATTTCCCCTAAAAGATAATGTTCGCCATCTTTAATTAAAGCAAAAAGTTCCGTCTCGTCAGCGTTCATTTCAATTCTTTTTTTCTCAGCACGCATTTGCGGGAAAAATAAAACTTCTTGAATGGTAGATTGATTTGTCATTAACATTACTAAACGATCAATGCCAATACCTAAACCAGAAGTAGGAGGCATGCCGTATTCTAAAGCACGAATAAAGTCATCATCCATTGCCATTGCTTCATCATCACCTCTTGCAGCTAATTTTAATTGTTCTTCAAAGCGTTCTCTTTGGTCAATCGGGTCATTCAATTCAGAATAAGCATTTGCTATTTCTTTACCATTTACAAATAGTTCAAAACGTTCTACTAAACCATCTTTGCTACGGTGTTTCTTTGCTAGTGGCGTCATCTCTAATGGATAATCCGTAATATAGGTAGGCTGAATTAAGTTGGTCTCTACTTTTTCACTAAATAATTCATCGATTAATTTACCGCGACCCATTGTGTCATCAGTCTGTATTCCTAATCTCTTGCATTCATCAGCAATTTCATATTCGCTCATTTCTGAGACATCAATACCTGTATATTTTTCAATAGACTCATACATGGTTAATTTTTCGTATGGTCCAGCGAAGTTGATTTCGTGATCACCTACTTTAACGATAGGTTGATTATGTATTGTAGTTGCAATTTTCTCTAAACATTCTTCCACCATAGCCATCATCCAGATATAATCTTTATAAGCCACATAGATTTCCATTGCTGTAAATTCTGGATTATGTGTACGGTCCATCCCTTCATTACGGAACATTTTACCGAATTCATAAACGCCATCAAAACCAGCAACTATTAATCTTTTTAGATATAATTCATTCGCAATGCGAAGGAATAGAGGCATATCTAAAGTATTATGATGAGTTTCGAAAGGACGAGCAGCAGCACCACCATGTACAGCCTGTAGGATAGGAGTCTCGACTTCCATCCAACCTTGACTATCGAAGTAATTACGCATGGTGTTAATCACCTTAGAACGGTTAATAAAGATTTGTTTATAATCAGGGTTAACCGTTAAATCTACATAGCGCATTCTGTAACGCAACTCAGGATTTGTAAAGCCATCATAAACGTTTCCTTCATCATCACGTTTTACAATTGGTAATGGGCGTAAAGATTTAGAAAGTACAGTAAATTTAGTTACATGTATAGAAATTTCTCCGGTTTGCGTTGTAAAAACGTAACCTTCAATACCGATAAAATCACCAATATCTAATAGTTTTTTAAATACAGTGTTGTACATTATTTTATCCTCACCTGGACAAAGTTCATCACGTTTTAAATAAATTTGAATGCGACCAGTTGCATCTTGTAATTCTGCAAAAGATGCTGCACCCATAATATTACGCCCCATAATTCTTCCAGCGATGCTGATATTCTTATAGGCAGTTTTATCTTTTTCGTAGTTTGCTAAAATATCTGCAGCATTTGCATTAATTTCATAAGCTTCTGCTGGATAAGGGTTTATTCCAAGTTCACGAAGTTGTTTTAACGAATCGCGACGCAGGGTTTCCAGTTCTGATAATTCTGTACTCATTTATAGTATTTTTTGCAAAAGTAGTGATTTTGCGGCGTTTATGATAATTATATGTCAAGTCTTTAATTGCTTAATAATTAATAAAAAGTAATTTTATTAAATAGTTTACCACAAACTAAAAAAATTACAAAAGATAGGCCATACCTAATAATGAAAGTAGGTATATGGCTAAAACTATCCATGAATCTATTCCTAATCCTTTTTTTCTAGTTGGGATTTTAAGTACCATTCCTATCAAATAAACAGTATTGATTAAAATGGCTGTTGCTGTTAAGTAGATATTTAATTTCTGTGCTTTTGGTAAAATTGCATCATTAGTAATTATAGTTGCAACAGCAAATAAAACTGGTAAAAATGCATTCCCACCAAAAATATCGCTGATTATAGGCTGGTATCTCCTTTCTTTAACAAATGCCAATCCACTAGAAATTTCTGGTAATGAAGTAACAAAGGCTAAAATGGTAGCACCAAAAATTACACCATTAATATTAAAATGATTAGCAATTTTATCACTTGTAATTTCTAATAAAACACCAAAAGTAAGTACGATTATGGATATGATAATTAGCCATATTATTGCAGATTTTTTAGTGTATTGTTTAGGTTTTATAGTTTTATTCTGATTGCAATTTTGTTCTTTTTTAGCTTGAGTTTTTCTTAATAGGATAATGCTTATTATCCATGAAAAGACAATTAATAATTCTGGACCTGTACTTCTAAAGAATAGACTTGCTTCAGTTAGCTGTTTGCCTAAAATTACGAATGCCAAAATAATTATTAAGAATAAGCCTTGTAAAATACTAGATTTGTTCCCTACAAGCGAGCTTAGTGGTACTTTCTCTTTTCTTGAAGCAAAATCGAAAACTACCAATAACATAGATTGAATAACAATGCCTCCTAAAATATTCCCAATTGCTAAATCTATATTACCTTTAAGAGATCCATTTACAGTAATTGCTATTTCTGGTAAATTAGTGACAATAGATAGAATAATTGTGCCACCAAAAGAGCTTCCTAAATTAAACTCATCATCAATAAAATTAACAACATTTGAAAGTTTATTGCTAAAAATCCATAGTAAGATAATGGAAACTATAAAAATCCAAATACTATAATCATATGAAAAGCCTAATTGCATAACATTTGTAAGCTGTCTTTTTGTTTTCTTCTAAATTTTAAATGAATTTTATTTTTATACTTATAAACTAAATTTTTGGAAAATTAAATCATTTTTTAGTATTCGGTATTTAATATTTAATACTTATTATTAGTCAGACTCTATCTCTTCTACATACATAGCATTGATAGCCTCTGCATATTTTTGCTCTACAATTCTACGTTTTACCTTCATGGTAGGCGTAATTTCACCTTCATCAATGCTAAAAGGATTACGTTTAATTTTAAAATTTTTAATACGTTCAAACTTGGCTAACTCATTCGAAATTTTCTTAATATCTTTTTCAAACCATTCTTTAATCTCTTGGTTTTCAATAAAATCACCAGCTTCCTTAAAAAATGAATCGGTTAATTTAAAAGTTTCTTGTAATGTTTCTTGATTAGGAATGATGATTGCTGTAATGTATTCGCGTTTATCACCAATTAAAAATAATTGATCAATTTTTGGACTTTTTAGATAAATGTTTTCTACTGGTGTTGGATATACATTTTTACCATAAGCATTTACAATCATGTTTTTTAAACGATCTGTGATTTGTAAATTACCTTTGTAAAAACGACCAATGTCACCCGTGTGGAACCATTTATCCTTATCAATTACTTCCGCAGTTTCTGCAGGTTTGTTAAAATAACCTTTCATTACACAATGTCCCCGTACAATTACTTCGCCCTCTGCACATTCAAAACTCTCTGCAAAAGTATCGTTTGTTTGAACATTTATAATCTGTTTAGTTTCTATATCTTGAATACCAACCTCTATGCCAGGTATAATACGACCAACAGTTCCATATACTTGTCTGTGGTATTCTGTTACAGCCATTACAGGTGCTGTTTCTGTTAAACCAAAACCTTCTAAAATTTTAATTCCTAAATCACCAAAGAACTCTCCAACATTTTTTGGAAGTGCTGCTCCGCCAGAAAGCATAAACTTTAAACGGCCACCTGTTTTCTCTTTAATTTTACTAAAAACTAATTGCTCTGCAATTGCTTTTTTAGCATTTAAAATTAAGCCTGTACTTTCTCCAGCTTCTTTTTTGATACGATAAGTATTTCCTGTTTCTAAAGCCCAAGTAAATATTTTAGCTTTTGTACCACCAGCTGCCGTACCAGATTTAATTGCTTTATCATGTATACGTTCTAATAAACGAGGTACGCAAGACATCACTGTAGGTCTTACTTCTGTCATATTTTTAGCCAACAATTCTAAACTTTGTGCAAATGCAATTTTACAACCTTGTGTACAACAAACGTGGTAGGTTGCAGTGCGCTCAAAAACATGTGATAATGGTAAAAATGATAAAAATGTCTCTGTATTGTTAATCACAGGAATTTGCAGTAAACAAGCCTTTACATTTTCAACAAAATTATGGTGCGTTAACATTACACCTTTTGGTGTTCCCGTAGTGCCAGAAGTGTAAATTAGTGATGATATATCGCTAGGTAAAATTGCAGCTCTTCGATTAGTTATCTCTGCTTGTTTTGTTTCATTTACAGGTGTGGCAATTAATGTCGAAAAGCTGATAACTTCAATATGAGAATCTATTGGAATTGATATTTTCTCAAATCCTTCAAATGTAGGAATGATATATTTTAAATCTTGACAATTGCTTGCTATTTTTATAATTTTTTTGAATAAAAAAGGATTACCTACTAATATTGCTTTAATACCAGAATCATTAATGATATATGATACTTCATGCTCTGAAAGGGTAGGATAGATAGAAGTGTTGATTACACCTATTTGTTGTATCCCTTGATCGAAGTAAACATATTCTGGACAATTTTCTATCATTAAACCCAATCGATCTCCTTTAACAATTCCTTTTTCTAAAAAAAAAGCCGATATAGAATCTGCTCTTTCTAAAGTGTCTTTAAAAGAAACTTCTTCCCAAGAAGAATTTTTCTTGTGTAGTAAAAAAATTTCTTCAGGTTGATGAATATTTGCTACAACATTACGCAATAAGCTAGGAACAGTAGATAATTCGTTTATTGATTCCATGAGCGGTCGGATTTCTTTGTTTTAACACACAATTATAAACTATTAGGTGTGAAAATGCAACCAACACTTATATATAATCAAAAAAATACCAAAAATTTCTTTTACCACATTTATTAAACTGGATAAATACAATCTTTTTAAAATCTACTTGATTTTTAATTAACTAACTATTAATTATTTGTAATGATAAGGAATTAATTTTTTTTTAATTACAGAATTATTAATGTAAAATTTAATAACGTTCAGTATGCGAGTTATATGTAATTAAATGGAGCTTTTACTTTATATATTCAATATGCTACAGATAAAATTAAAAAGTATAATTTGATAACATAGGATTGTATTTATTTAGAATTTGTTAACACAAACTTAGTTTATACTTCATACTGTTAGGCTAACATTGCTGCTGAATTTAACAGCGACTCAAATGTCTCTCAAAAACAAAAAATCATTATGAAGTTTAAAAAAATACTCAGTAGTTTAATGCTACTGTTTATCCCTTTTATGGGAATTTTAGATGTTTCGGCCACTAAACGTGTCAAAGCTCCGTTTTTATCAAAAATTGAGGAGTTGTCAATTACAGGTGATATTAAAGATGCTGGTGGACAGCCTCTCCCTGGAGTAAGTATTACAATTAAAGGAACTAAAAAAGGAATATCTTCAAATGGAGATGGAAAGTTTGTTCTTAACGCTCAACCTACTGATGTATTGGTTTTTTCTTTAGTTGGCTACAAAACTCAAGAAATTTTAGTTGGTGGAAAAACAAAGTTTGAAATTATATTGCAAATGGAAGCTTCTAACCTTAATGAGGTAGTTGTTACTGCAATTGGAATTAAACAACAGAAGCGTAAACTTGGTTATGCTACACAAGAAGTAAATACGGAGGTTTTAGAAAAGTCAAAAACTATGAATCTCGGTAACGCTTTAAGTGGTCAAGTTGCAGGTTTAACAGTTAACAATCCAACTGGGCTTTTTCAAAGCCCTCAAATAACACTTAGAGGTAAAACTCCGTTGTTTGTTATAGACGGTATTCCAGTAGAAAGTAATCTTTACGATGTTTCTTCAACTGATGTTGAAAACATTAACGTTTTAAAAGGTGTTACCGCCTCTGCACTATATGGTTCGAGAGGTAAGAATGGAGCTATTATTATTACTACTAAAAGAGCTAAAGCAGATGGTTTGGAGATTAACGTAGGGACTAACAATATGGTTACCGCAGGATTTACAGTTTTTCCTGAAACACAAACAGAATATGGCAATGGATCTGAAGGGAAATACGAATTTTGGGATGGTGCTGATGGCGGTATCTCTGATGGTGATATGATTTGGGGACCTAAATTCGGAACTGGAATTAAAGTTAGGCAATGGAATAGTCCAATAAAAGATAAACAAACAGGAACAGTTATCCCATGGTGGGGAGATGTAAACGGTACAGTTTACAATGATAAAGCTAGATATGAAAGAGTGCCAACAGATTGGGTACGTCATGATAATTTAACTGATTTCCTAAGTACAGGTATTGTCACAGATAATCATTTATCCATGGCTTATAAAAGTGAAAAAGCACAACTCTACTTTTCAGCTAAACAAGCCTATCAAAAAGGACAAGTACCCAATACATCCTTAAGCACCGGTGGATTAAACTTTAATGGTAATTACAACTTAACCAAAAATTTGATTGCCGAAGCTAGCTTATCTTATAATAAGGTTTATTCTCCAAATTTTCCACGTTATGGATATGGACCTAAAAACCACATGTATACCATTTTAATATGGATGGGA
>JBBSRF010000143.1:0-6688 GCA_038243335.1 Sphingobacteriales bacterium | reverse complement strand
TCATTGATGTAAATTTTGAGCACACTTGATTGACCAACTGTATAATTTGCAAGTTTTACTGGTGCCGCTAATGGAGATGTCGTTGAAAAGCTACCCAAATTCTTGGCTTCAATATAATATTCAACTTTAGTATTCATAGGCAAAGCCGGAATAGTTCCACTATATATAAAATCCTTGCTGGCTTTCATAGCTAATGGCTGAAAAACTCCTGCCGATGTTGTTCTATAATACAATGTTACTGCTGTAATTCCTTTCAAATCTGTAATTTCTGCTGTTACAACAACATCATCTGTAGATTTTGGAGCTTCTGGCATTATTGCTACTTTTTCTATAGCTGCTGGGCCGTTATAAATCTCATCCTTAACACAGGAAGTAAGGAATAATAATGATATAAAATATAGGAGTGAAATATGGCTTATTTTCATGATAGTATAATTTAGAAATGATCTTAAAAATTAATTTCGCAACGGAAACCTAATTGATTGTAATTTTCACCTGCTTTACCGTTACTATTTGCAACTTTGGTAGGGTCTTTTGTTAAAAGTCCATTAACATCTTGACCAACAAATAACTTGTTTTTACCACTCGCATATCTATCGTGATTAATACTGCTGAAATTGAGCTGAAATTTGATATTTTGAGCAGTGTAAAAGTTAACACCTCCTGTAATTGCTTCTGCAGAACCCCCAAATATTTCTTTGTCATTCAAATCAACATAATCATAACGGATAGCTAATTCAACATCGCCCCATTTTCTACCTTTATGAGGTTGAGAAAATTCTCCTTCAGCTTTATTGTACACTTGCCTTCCACCAAATAACATATATACTGCTTGACCATAAAAGCCGCCAAAATTTAATGTTTGAAGATTATTTTTTCTTATAGTATGGTTATTTATTATTTCTGTTTGAACGGCAAAACCTTTATAATAGGCTGCCATTTCAACATTACTTAACAATTGATGTTTATAATCTGGAATTAGATCAGTGTCTAAATATTTTTTACGGTTAATTTTACTAAGTGATCGGGTACTATATCTTATACTGTTATATTCTTTTGGATCGACATCGGTTTTCGGTTGGCGATAAGAATAACCATAAGCTAAATGTACCCCATAATCTGTATTAGCACCAAAAGGTTGTAAAACAAATTTACCAGTTAGTGAAATGCCTTGACTTCTTCCAAAATCTTTGTTATTATCTTCCACATAACCAAGTGTTTCCGAATCTTTAATTTCTTGGAAGAAAACTCCACCAGATACGAAATACCTCTTACCATTAAATGCGGCCTCCCAACCTAAATGGCGAGAAGGAGCAAAAGCAGAAACCACCATTCCTCTTTCCATAAAGTTAAGGTATCGAGATGAAGTTGTTTCTGACATTGAAAACCGCTCTTTATAATTACCAATCCGAGTGGTTAAACCATTTAAAAAATCATAGCTTAAATAGGCATCCTCTAACTCTAATGAACCGTTAGATACATTTAAATCTACTTCACCGTACCAGTTTTTGCCCAAGTTAGTTTTTGCTGCAAAACGGGCTCGACGAATGGTAACGCCATTGCCAATAGGATTTAAAGGTTTACCAAAAAATACTTGGCCATCGGTTTGAACTCTGATATCAAACCATAACTTATACAACTGATCTTTAGATTCAAAAACTAATATCCCATCTCTATTTTCTGCAATAAGAGGAACACGATCTACTATTTTCCCATATTGGTCAGTTCTTGTGGTCGAATCCTGAACAACTTGGGCAAAGGTTACGCTGAGAGATAGCATAAGCGCTGCTGTTAATAATAATTTTTTCATGGCACCTTTATCTTATTTTATGATGATATAAAGATGCTGAATCAGATATCTAATTAAATGACACTCATCACGTATTGATATGATGCTATGCCAAATTTCATTAACCTTAATAATTGGATTTTAATTTTTAGTTTTCCTACATTGCAGGATATCCCTAAAACAAAGAATTAAGCTTTTAGGAAAGTTTGGACAAGCCCTATATAGGAAGTTTGCAATTGCAATAACGCCACTAATGGCAACCTTTTTAATTTTTATTGACCTAAATGGCATTTATGTTTCCACAAGTGAAATATAAAAACAAGTTGCTTTTCGAGTAATTGTATTAGGAATCGTCCTAGTCGTAATGCTTAACACCGCAATTGAAATATTTGAAAAGCATCAAATGGATAAAAACCCTTTGCCAGTAGCAGAGAATGTTAATTATTGTAAATCAGGTGAAATAGGTTTTAGTAAACCCATCAAAAAATTTCTTCAAAATTTAATTATTGACATAATCTAGGGAGAATTAATAGCTATAAGTATAAATTAATGTAAGGCAAAATTTATCTTCCGTTAAGTTATCGGATAATTTAACTTAAATTATATATTAATAACAGCACAATTAAAAGTGTAATTGAGGTAAAATATTGATGTTCAGAGAAATATTATTCATTTTTAATTTACAATTAAAAATATCATCTTGAAGCAAAATCTAAGAGAGTTTAAATAATTTAAATATAGGAATCTGTTAATCGTATTATTGCGTAACGAAAGAAACTGGCATTCGCATTCTACTACGTACTTTTTTACCTCTCAATTCAGCTGGTTTCCATTTTGGCATCTTCTTTAAAACTCTAACTACTTCTTCGTCGCAACCATAACCTAGACCTTTTTCAATTTTAATATCTGTAACATTTCCATTCCTATCAATCACGAAAGTAGCATAAACAGAGCCCTGCACGTCGTTATCTGATGCATCTTCAGGAAAAATAACATTTTGTGCAATAAATTTCCTCGCTTCGTTTATACCACCAGGATACTCAGCTACAACATCTAATTGATCAACAAATAACTCGTCCTTAACGCTTGATGAATAATTATTTTGAGTGTCACCGTGCTGAATTTTTAAGATATCTTGTCTACTTTCTTTTAGTATACCATTAGCATTTGGAGTGAAAACTTTGTATTTATGGTACAAAGAATCGTCACCTTTACTGAATGATATATGCTTTGGAAATACTTTATAAATTGACGAAAAAATTATTTTACCATTCTGTTTGCGCTTGATTTCTTTTACTTCTCTAGTAATTGGTTTTATATTCCCGACTTTATATAGTTCATAATATGAAGTATCGTTTACTCCTTTATTAGGCTCTTCGTTAACAACATATAATTTATAGTTAATATTTCCCATCATAAAGTTTTCAAGCCAAGTTTTATGCTGAGAAGAAGCTGTGCAAGCATTTAACAATAGCATAGGAAATATTAAAAATAATTTTTTATAGTTTTTCATCATATAGGAATTGTATTTTTATAAAGGTTAAAGTTAAATCGTTAAGTTCAATTTCGGACAAGATTTTTAGTTAACTTAAAATAAAGTTTTTTTTATAATTAGATATGATAAAAAAAATGCTTAAAACAGAAAAATTTTGAAACTTTTAATGAAAAGTAGGTCTAGTATTTAGCATTTTTTAAAAACCAATTTTTCTTCAGTAATTATTGATTTCTTAGAATCAAGTAATCATGAAGCAACTTACCTTCAGGCGAAATAATGTAAACACCAGAAATGTAATCTAATTTTGAGTTTGAACTGTAACGAACTGCAAAACCCTGTTTAGATTTGCAAATATTATGATAATGCACATAGTTGGCCGGTAGAGACCACAATGTTTTTCCAGTTGTAACATCTATACTTTGTAGCATTGTTGGGCTTTCTGAATTTGCATTTGTTTTTGTACTGATAATTAAGCTCGTTTTGTCCTGATAATGTATTTCACCGTCAAATATCTTTTTATTTTCAGTTAAGGTTAAGGTTTCTTCCTTGTCGTTCTCCCCAACTGCGATTATTTTCATTAAGGTTTGCTTATCGATTTTAAATGGTTTGGCCATTTTTGATTTTTTTTCTATTCTGCGAACTACATTATAATCCTGGGTTAACAGATCTTCAGTAGGAAAATAATAGTAACTTAATCCATCATTAGATAAGATCGTCCAATATTTATCCATGCTATAAGTTTCTACTTCTGCAACTCCTGCAGCGAGTTCAGGGTGATTTTTAAAAATAGTTTTAGTGATATCCTTCAGTTGGTTATGATCGCGATCTAATTTATAAATAATCGGTCCGGTATAAATTACATATATGGTTTCGTCAGTTGAAACATGATAACTAACATCATCGTTATCCAATCTTCTGGTATGATTAAATAGAACAGCATCTTTTATGATAGTTTTATTGATTGGATCGATAAAAACAGCATGTGTGTTTACATAATCGTAATTACCGTTTTCTTCCCTAATATTCTCTCTTGCTATTCGCAATAAAACAGCATTTTGGTTGTTTGAAGTTGAATAAACAAAATCTTTTGAAGTGTTAAAATCATATTTCTCTTTTTGGCCAGCGGATTTAGACTGTTTGCTCTTGTTACTTGGAATAAAAAAATTAACTATAATAATAACAGAAGCCAAGACAAATAGTCCAATTAGAAGTGGGTTTGTTTTTTTTGGCTCAGCATTTTGAAGATTCGTTGAAGGATTAGGAATATGATTAATATTTACGTTAATATCATCATTGTCCAAAAAATATTCAGTATCGCAGTTTTTACATAAAAAGTAATCAACTTTGATTTCCGTCTTTTTTACACTTCCACAGTTTGGGCACTTTATTACTTTAATGTTTTTAGCCATATTTTCAGCTGATAATTGTTGTATTTTCTCTACTATCTTTTTGTTGAGCTCGTCAGCAAAAATACAAACGATTATATGGTTTGGATTAAATAACTTTAATAGATTGAATTTGTTTTTATCATTTCCAATAAAAATAGATAGCAGATATTCATTTCAGTTTAATTCTGGAACAATTAAGACACTGAACTAAAATTTGGATGGATGTTAATACTAAATCAAAATATTTTAAATTCATCCTAGTACTTAAATGAGGATAAAAATATTCGCAAAAATAATTGAACCTAATAGAATTTATTATCACGATAATGCGTTTAAAACTCAAGCTATAGCGTTTAGCATTATTCTAATCCAAAATATTTTACTAATTTTCGTAATTCTAACAACAAGTAAAATAAAAAACAACAATCATTAAAAGTTAATGATGTGTGAAAAAAATATCACTTCACCCCTATTAAAAATCTAAATAACTTAATATGCCTGAATTATTTACTTATTAATGAGAGAGAGAATTAGAAGAATTGTGGAGGATAATACCACCACAAAAGGAAGAATATTTGACTATTTCATTCAAGTGTTAATTCTTTTGTCTCTTGTTGGATTTATTATAGAAACACTTCCAGACATCTCTGCAACTACAGCAAAAAATCTAAAAATTTTCGAAATTTCTTGCGTGGCACTTTTCACCGCTGAATATTTTTTGAGAATATTTGTCGCTAAAAAACCGTTCAAATATATTTTTAGCTTTTATGGCATCATTGATTTATTAGCAATTTTTCCTTTTTACATTAATACTTTTTATGATTTTAGAGCTTTAAGATCATTTAGAGTTTTCAGAATATTTAAATCGCTTCAACTGGTGAGATACAGTAAAGCTTTAAACAGATTTCATATTGCCGCAGGTATAATTAAAGAGGAGATGATACTGTTTCTAATGGTCACATTAATCTTCATTTTCTTATCAGCGTCTGGCATTTATTATTTTGAACATGAAGCGCAACCAAAGGCATTTCCTTCGGTTTTACATAGCTTTTGGTGGGCAATTACTACACTCACCACAGTTGGTTATGGGGACGTTTACCCCATTACGGTTGGAGGTAGAATTTTCACTTTTTTAATTTTGATGATTGGCATCGCGGTGATCACTATTCCTGCAGGTCTAGTAGCCAGTGCATTTTTAAAAGCTAGGCAAATCGAAAAGGAACATCTTGATAAAATGCATAAAAAGGAATAGGATTTAAGCAAGCATACCTAATTAATATTCCTTTTAATAATTATAGCCTATGAAAAACCTAATTTTTAAGTTTTGGATCGTTAATTTGCTATTAATTATTGGACTATTCTTTCTATATCGAACGGTTTTTATGGATGCAGAAAAGGCTGATGGTAGTACTTTTGATAAATTTTTGAATATAATTCACCTCGTGATAAATATGCATTTTGTATTGTTTTATCTATTCTCAATGTTTATTTGTTCCTTAACTTTCTTTCTAAATCTGAATAAAAAAATATGGCAAAATCGATTTTTATCACTATTATCGTTTATAGGAATACCAGTTGCTATCGTTCTTCACTATATTATTGATTTTATGGGCGATAGGTTTTCAAATACTCAATACACTGAATACCAAGGAGGCTTGACCAACTTTTTCGTAGATTTTATTTCTTTTCCGGTATTTTATCTTGTGTTAGTAATCATAGAATTTATTGTTTTCAGAAAGAAAATACAGAAATACGAATTGGCGGTATGAAAATGAGCGTATTTCTAATTTTTGCTCAGCGTTAAGTTTCAATTATTTAATAAAATTTAAATTTTAGCTTGGTTTTTTTTTGCTTACTGGCCACAATTAGCCGGCATATCATTATCGTTGATTTTTTTCCGTCCAAAAATTGGCAATAAAATTACTTTGATTGCAAGTTGCAGCATCCTTACCGGCTACCTTTACCATAGCCTTCTCACCCGAAGTATACTTGTAAATCGCGTCTTTATCTTTAAAG
>JBBSRF010000142.1:0-6719 GCA_038243335.1 Sphingobacteriales bacterium | reverse complement strand
GCATCCAGGGAAAAGCTGCACCAGGGGCAGTGGTGATGGTACTAAAAGATGGTAAAGTAATTTATAATAAAGCTTTTGGCACTCATACTTACGCTAATGTAGTAGCAGATCAGGTAAATGATATATTTGATTTAGCTTCGGTTACTAAAACTACTGCTACTACACCAAGTGTAATGAGATTAGTTGAACAAGGAAAACTGAAACTTGACACTAATATTGGCTATTATATCCCAAGAGCTCGCAATACACCTATGAATAGTATTAATGTGCGTGAAGTAATGTTGCATCAAGCAGGATTTATTCCGTTTATTCCATTTCATAATTTTGTAAAAGAAGGTGATTATGCAAGAGATTCTTCAGCTGCTTATCCAACAAAAGTAGCTGACAATTACTACATTAAAAAAGGATTTTTTAGAGATTTTATGTGGCCTAAAATGTTAAACTCGCCTATAAAAACTAGAGGTAAATATGTGTATAGTGATATTAGCATGTATGTGATGCAAGACATTATCGAACGCATTTCTCAGAAACCCGAACAACAATATGTATTAGATAATTTCTATACACCTTTAGGCATGCATACTGCAGGTTATTTACCAAGAAATCGTTTTACAAAAGCACAAATTGTGCCTACAGAAGATGATCAGGTATTCAGAAAAACTTTATTGGAAGGTTACGTACACGATCAAGGTGCGGCATTGAAAGGCGGTGTAGCTGGTCATGCTGGCCTATTTGGCAATGCAAATGACTTAGCTATCTATAACCAAATGTTATTAAACAAGGGCACTTATGGAGGTGAACAATATTTTAAACCTGAAACTGTAAATATGTTTACTGCCAAGCAATCTAATGTAAGCAGAAGAGGTTTAGGCTTTGACCGTTGGGATCCAGATTTAAGTAAAAAATACCCTTCAGAATTGGCTTCATCGCAAACTTTTGGTCATACGGGTTATACAGGAATTGGTGTTTGGGTAGATCCAGCCAGAGGGTTGGTTTATATCTTTTTATCCAACCGAGTTAATCCAGGCGTAAGTGAGCAATTGGGTAAATTGAATATCAGACCTAGAATACAGGACGCAATAAATAGGGCTATTGATAAGGGGAATAAGTAAAATATTGTTAAAAGTAGGTGGTTGGTGATAATACCAACCACAAGTAAAAAATCCCCCATTATTATGCTTTATAACTAACAAAAAATTTCAATATACAACGGATTTCAAATCCGTTGTATCATTTACTCTTGATGCGTTTCAGAACAGCTCGAAAAGCAGTATTTAATTACAAACCTAAATAAAACTCTTTCCCTTCAGGTGAGTTTCTGATTTCTTCAGATAATTTATTAAAAAGCATTTTACAATCATATTTATCTACAATTTGCTCCATATTATTGAGCTTAAAAAAAGATTTTACTATGCTTAATGATAAATTGGAATCTGGATGTTTATCTATAAACTCAATAAGTTTATTTGTTTTCATTGCAATTTGCAATTCTTCAACTATTTCATTTAATTTTCCTTCTAAAACTTTTACCCTATTAACCTCTCCATCAAACTCCAAAATGGCATCTTCAACTGCAATTGTCCTTCCATAATTACGATTTGTTTTAGCCTGACCTTTATAATAATTATAATTTTTTGTAGAATCGTTTTCAAAAAAAAGTTGAAGATTTATATACGTTTCTGGCTTTTGAATTTTAAAATTAAACCTATTGTTTATTATTGGCGTAATAACTGTTGTATTTAGCTTAGAATCATATAAATATGCATATCTATATATAGTTTTATTTGTAAAAGAACCTGTAATTTCACAATACAAAGTTTGAGCTCTCAAACTTTGTATTGTGAACAGTAAAAATATGAGTAATAATAATTTGTCTTTTTTCATTTAAGATTCCATTCCATAATATCCTTGCCAACACACATCTGTTCCAACGCTTAAAATAAGTGTATTTTCAACAGAGTTCTCACCGTCTAGCATTATATGATCCAAACAATACTGCAATGTTGTCTCTTTATCCATCACACAACCTAACACTTCTCTCATTTCATCCTTAATTAGTAAATTTAGTTTTTTCATTTTGATTTTTTTTAAAAATTTTAGGTTTAATTAATTAACATAAAACTAGTTGAAGAAAAATTAAACTAACAGTATTTTGGAATAACTTTATTACGTTTTGGAATAAATTTATTCCAAACTTTTATTTGGCAATGTATACTTGGTAATATGAAGAAATTCAACCTATTACCTAGAAAAGAGATGCGAGAAATAAAAGGCACATTAACATTTAAGTAAATGAACATTAGACCAAGAATTCATGATGCCATTGATAGGGCTATGAATAGAGGAAATAATTAAGTTGCATTTGTGAGAATAAAGGGCTTAATCGAGGTTACAAGTCCTAACTAATATTAAGAATTAATATTGCTTTAAAATTATATTTTTTATTTACGGCTTAAGAAATGAAGACCGCAAATAAAAAACACCTTAAATGTCATCAGCTAGAACTTGTCATTTACGATTTCTCATCAAGCAACACTTTAAGCCTAGCTTCATCTACATTCACATCAATGATAACACCTTTATCATCAATTACAACATTTGATGGAATAAAATTGATATCGAAATCGTAAGTAACCTGGTTATTGTTGTCTTTGAAATTAGCAAAATTAAACCAGGGAATTTTATCTTCTTTTATAGCCTGCAACCATTTCTCTCGATCACTGTCTAAGGAAAAAGAAAAAATACGCAAACCCTTTTCTTTTAACTTATAGTAGGTGGAATATAAATTTATATTCGCTGTACGGCATGGAGCACACCAACTTGCCCAAAAATCAACAAGAATGATTTTTCCTCCATCTTTTTTTATTTTTTCTACATTTAATACAAACAGCGAGTTATCTTGGGTTACCCCAATAATTTCGGGAAGCATTTTACCTAACAGTCTGCTCTTTTTCTCAACAACATCTCCATTTGGAACTTTCAACTTATCAAGTTTTATTTTAATCTCTTTACCCCATCTACTGTCCTTTAAATCTTTTGTGAAATTATCATAAACAACTTGATATTCTTTACCAAATCTAGGCACTGCAGTTATGATATATGCTGCAGCCAAATTATCGGGATATTTGAAGCCCAGTTCTTTATATAGGAGATCCTCCCTATTAGAAAAATTGTCAATAATTTGTAGCACACTATCTGCTTTCTGTTTATCAGAATAAATAAATTTCGAAAACTTGTCCGTAACTTGACGTTTCTCATTATCAAGAACAATAATTTTTTCCGTAAAATCTTTCCATACATTGTAAAATGTAGAGTTTGTTTTAAAACGATTGGTATTATAAAATAAAGACGGATTGTAGTATAAAGAGTTAACATCAATCGCTATGGTGTAAGTCGTATTCTCCAATAAAATCTTCATGCCTTTCAGTATTTCTTGATTCTTTGTCTGCAACATACCAATATCATATTTTGAAACAGTACCTGTAAGCTCTACATGATTATTTTTGATAATCCCCTCACTAAGAACTTCATTTGTACCAGCTCTCCGAATAAAAATCTCTTCACCTTCTGTTAGCCCCCTATCCGAGTTTATAAAGGCAACATCAACATTGAACTTATTTTTTTGCGCAAAAGAGAGATTACTACTAACGAATAAAAATAACGATATAAACAATACATTTTTCATAAGCAATTTTTATAATTGAAAAAGATAGCCAGTGAATGACTATCCTTTTCAGCTTTTAACAGAGACCAGAACAAAGTGGGGCATTATCACATAATCTTTGACAATACTCATCATCATTTTCTCTATCGGGAACTTCTACTTTTACACCTCCAGCACCTACTAGACAACAAGCTCCTACTACAGGGTAATTACCTCCCATTACTTTTCTCATCTCAGCCTTGCTGAGTAAATTTACTTTTTTCATCTTGTTTTTTAAAATTATTTTACATTTAATTAATTTAATTAATTGAACTAAAATTACTTGAAGAAAAACTAAGTATACATTATTTTGGGAATAACATTATTTCTATTTGGAATAAATTTATTCTTACTAATATTTTAAAGAATTGCTATATTGGATTAATGAAAGTTTGGAACCTACTTACAAAAAATGAAATGAGAGAAGTATCCGCAGATGTAGCTGACGACATTAGACTCTCAAGAGCAGAAAACTGTTATTCTCAAGCCTACATGGCTAGCCAATTGGGCATTACCCAAAGTGCGTATTACAAAATAGAAGCTGGTGCAGTAAAAATTTCTATAGAGCGCTTGATCCAATTAGCAGAAATCTTAGGTAAACCAGTAGCCGCCTTTCTAGAAAAAGAAAAGTATAATGAACAACTGAAAAATGAGCAAAAAGTTTATATTAGTGTTAACGAATTGGAACTATTAGAAAAGACCATACTTCAACAAGAAAAAAGAATTGAAGAACTGGAAGCAAAAATATATAGAAGAGATCAAAAAATTGAGGATTTAAAATCTCCACACACAAAATAAGGAGCTTAATTCGCTTTCTTATCTTTCCTTAATTAAACTATTTTCTTAATCATGTTAGCTTTGTCAACTTTATGACACACCATGCTATAAAGTTGACAAAGCTTTTTACAAAAATTTTGCTATTACAAATCACTAAGAGCATATTCAGTTACAATTCAAATCTTGATACTAAATACTAATTACTTTATATTAACTACATTTTCAATCCAATTTCTCTCAAACGTTCATCTAAATATTCACCAGATGTCATATCAGTATATGCTTTAGGATGCTCGTCATCTATAGTAGATGGCAAACTTGTTAAATCCATATCGCTTCGCGGATGCAAGAAAAATGGTACCGAAAAACGCGAAGTTTTCATCAGTTCTCTCGGCGGATTTACAACTCTGTGTGTAGTAGATTTTAATTTATTGTTTGTTAAACGTTGCAACATATCACCTACGTTTACAACAATATCGGTATGTGCAGCTTTTATCGCTAACCATTCATTACTAGCAGTTAACACTTCTAAACCATCAGCACTTGCGCCAATTAATAAGGTAATTAAGTTAATGTCTTCATGTGCCCCTGCTCTAACTGCATCCGCAGGTAATTCATCAGGGTTTTCAATCGGAAAATAATGTATTCCTCTTAAAATTGAGTTCCCATTGTGCACATGCTGATCAAAATAATCAATTGGCAATGCTAAATAAGTAGCAATGGCACGTAACAGATGTTTACCATTTTCTTCTAATTTTTGGTAAATGGCTCTAGTTACTTTATTAAAATCAGGAATTTCTGCTAAAACTTCGTTATCCGGATATTCATTTTTAATTGGATCACCATCACTTACTTCATTTCCAATTTGCCAAAATTCTTTTAAATCGGCAGTTTTAGCTCCTTTTGCGGTTTCTTTACCTGCACTAGTATAACCACGCTGACCAGCTAATTCGGCCTTTTCGTATTTACGTTTAGTTTCTAAAGGTAAAGCAAAAGCTGCTTTAATGTTTGTATATAAATCTGCTATCAAATCTTGACTGATACCATGGTTGGTAATGGTTACAAAACCAGATTCGTTAAAAGCTCTACCTAAATCGTAAGAAAACTTTTTACGTTGCTCATCAGTACCATTGATGTAGTTACCTAAGTCTAGGCATGGGATATAAGGTGTAGACATATCTTTTATTATTATTGAATAGTTAAATTTAAAAAAGATATGTTAATAATAAGCAATCCAGCCTATTTTTGTTGATTAACAATTTGTAAAACAGCTTTTTAAGTTACCAACAGAAATTTTTCGAGTTAATTTCTCATTATTACTATACTTGATATAACAAAACTAAATTAGGTTGATTTACGTTAATCAATATAAGAAAACATGTACAAATGAAAAGAATAGCACTATTATTATTAATCTTACTAACCATGAATGAGGCTAACGCTCAAAAACAAAAATTACAGAAAGCTACTTTCGGCATGGGCTGTTTCTGGTGTACAGAGGCTTTATTTCAACGAATAAATGGAGTTGTCACAGTAGAATCTGGTTATGAGGGCGGTAATATACCCAACCCAACTTATGAGGATGTTTGCACTGGTGAAACAAATCATGCGGAAGTTCTGGATATAACATTCGATCCCGCAAAAATTAGCTATGATGAACTTTTAGAGATTTTTTGGAAAAGTCATGATCCGACAACTTTAAATAGGCAAGGTGCTGATGTTGGCACCCAATATAGATCAGTTATTTTTTATCACAATGATGAACAGAAGGATATAGCCACCAAATATAAAGAAGATTTAAATAAGAATAAAGCATTTGACAAACCAATTGTCACTGCAATTAACAAGGCATCCACTTTTTATGTAGCTGAAAATTATCATCAAGATTACTTTCTAAAAAATGGTGAAGAACCTTATTGTAGATTAGTAATTTTACCTAAAATGGAAAAGCTGGAAAAGTTATTTAAGTCTAAATTGAAGAATTAGGTTTACTTTCGGCAGGTGAGACACCAGCCGATAGAAAAAAAGGATAACCACCCCAATTCGTCCTTTCGAACGCAGCGTAGCGAGGAGAAATCTATTAATGTATTCATCTCAAATTAGATCCCTCCGTAAAGTCGAGATGACGATCCTTGGAAGAAATGACACAACCAAGTCGTCCTTTAGATTTGTAGGATACTATTATTTAAGGTTTATTTATAATTTACTTTTATTTTAGGCACTAAAGTTTACCTAATCG
>JBBSRF010000141.1:0-6725 GCA_038243335.1 Sphingobacteriales bacterium | reverse complement strand
TACAGCTCTGAACAATAATTAACACGCTTTAATTTACTTAAAAGCATGTTTAGTATAATTATTTTTTAATGTAATCTTAATGTTACAAGCAATTTTTTCTATTTATTGTTAATTTAGATAATTGGCAAACACGTATATCACATTGATTTAATAAAATCTAAATCTCACTTTTAAAATAAAATGACATGAAAAATTACAACAACATTTTCTCTAAAATAAATGTCTCAGCTTTAACATTTTCATTTTTATTTTCATTAGTAACTCTTTTTTCATCTGAAGTTCTTAAAGCGCAACAAGTAGAATCTAAAATAGAATCTACACCATTATTTGAAAATAAAACAGAATTATTTAAAAATTACTTTTCAGCTAATGCTAGTATTGCAAATGTTGAGGGAAATTTTATTATTAAAGATGGCTACTTAGATGATGTTAAGGGTTTCGTTTTATCAATTCCATTGTCAGCTGTGAATGAAATTTTTTCAAATAATTCGCCAAAAGAAAATTTGGATTTCAAACTAACTCATGTAATGGTTTTACCTCAAATGGGTTTAGTTCACATTGTTGGAGATTTAGAAATAGCTGGGACAATTAAGAGAACAGAATTAGATTTTAATTTTAAATTAAATGAGGATCAATCTATAACTTTAATAGGAACTAAAGTGATTAAATTAAGCGATTATAAAAAAGATTTAATTTCTAATAGTTTAATGGTAAAAAATAAAAAAGAAATTAATTTAGATCTTAATCTTGTGCTCAATAAAAGGAATGATAATTTTTTTGCGGCTAATTAAATACCCAAAGTTAACAGCATACGTTAAATACTAAAAAGGACTGTCTTTCAATTTGAATGGCAGTCCTTTTTTATTTTATATTAAGTTAGACGGATTAGGTTTAATTTTATGATCTCTCTTACTTAAATCTCTTCGTTTAATTTCAATAAAAAGTCTTTTAGTTTTTCTAAGGATGCAATTACCTTTTGGTTTTCTTTTACTTCACTGGAATTATTTTTTAAATGATCCTTGGCGCCTTTAAGTGTGAAACCTTTATCATCTACCAAATGAAAAATAATTTTCAAGTTTTCAATGTCTTCCGGTGTAAAAAGACGATTACCCTTTTTGTTTTTTTTAGGTTGCAAAACATCAAATTCCTTTTCATAAAATCTTATTTGTGATGCATTTACGCCAAACATTTCCGTCACTTCACCCATAGTGTAGTACATTTTATTAATCTCTCTCTCCTTATATGGCATATTTTAGTCTGATTATTAATTGATTGTAGGTTTTACCTAAAGTATTCAAATATAAAGGGATTTTAGTAGAATACCGCAATAAAATTTTAATTTTGTTGTTCCAAATTTTCTAAAGATCATGACAGCAAAAGAAATTAGACAAACCTATTTAGATTTTTTTAAAAGTAAACAACATCATATTGTTGCCTCAGCGCCAATTGTGGTTAAAAATGATCCAACATTAATGTTTACCAATGCAGGAATGAATCAGTTTAAAGATTTGTTTTTGGGTGAAGCTGCCATTAAGTATTCACGTATTGCAGATACGCAACGTTGTTTGCGTGTATCAGGTAAACACAATGATTTAGAAGAGGTAGGGATAGATACCTATCACCACACCATGTTTGAAATGTTGGGCAATTGGAGTTTTGGTGATTATTTTAAGAAAGAAGCCATTGCTTGGAGTTGGGAATTGTTAACAGAGGTTTATAAAATACCTAAAGATCAATTGTACGTTTCTGTTTTTGAGGGCGATGAAAAAGAAGGTTTACCGAGAGATAACGAGGCTTTTGAACTTTGGAAACAATATGTTGATGAAGACCGTATTATTTTAGGAAATAAAAAAGACAATTTCTGGGAAATGGGAGATACCGGGCCATGCGGACCCTGTTCTGAAATACATGTAGATTGTCGTACTGCTGAAGAAAGAGCCGCATCTAGCGGAAAAGATTTGGTAAATGCAGATCATCCTCAAGTAATTGAGATTTGGAATAACGTGTTTATGCAGTTTAACCGTGTTAAGGACGGTTCATTAAAGCCTTTACCTGCACAACACGTAGATACAGGAATGGGTTTTGAGCGTTTGGTGCGTGTTTTACAACAAAAAACGTCTAACTATGATACCGATGTTTTTCAACCTTTAATTCAATATATCTCAGAGAAATCTGGATTTGAATATAGCAGTATTGCTGAACCAGGAGAAAAAGGCTGGAATGAAGCTGTAGCGATGCGTGTTATGGCAGATCATATTCGTGCGATTTCTTTTGTAATAGCTGATGGTCAATTGCCTTCTAACAACAAAGCCGGCTATGTAATTCGTCGTATTTTACGTAGGGCAGTGCGTTATGCTTATACCTTCTTAAATTTGAAAGAACCATTTTTAAATCAATTGGTACCTGTTCTAGCAGAACAGTTCATAGGAATATTTGATGAACTTTATTTGCAAAAAGACTTCGTTCAAAAAGTAGTGTTAGAAGAAGAAGTTTCTTTTTTAAGAACACTGGGAAAAGGTATCAGTTTATTAAATGATCATCTTGAAAAACTAGCAAATTTAAAAGGATTTACATTAAATCCTACAAATGAGCAGGAGCATACAAACCTTTTGCATGGTAGATTTGATCCATTAATTGTCTCTGGTGAATTTGCATTTGAACTTTTTGATACTTACGGATTTCCAATAGATTTGACTCAATTAATAGTTTCTGAGAGATATGGTGAGATTAATATGGAAGGCTTTAATTTAGCTTTAGCTGAACAAAAAAATCGTTCTCGTGCTGCAACCGCTGTTGATACTGGAGATTGGGTAATTGTAAACCAAGATAATGAAACTGAATTTGTAGGTTATGATTTAACCGAAATTGAAACAGATATTTTAAAATACCGTAAAGTAAGTGCAAAAGGTAAAGAGCAATACCAAATCGTTTTACGTCAAACTCCTTTTTATGCAGAAAGTGGAGGACAAGTTGGAGATACTGGTCGTTTAGAAGATCATAGTCGCCAATTTTGGGTAGAAATTACGGATACCAAAAAAGAAAATGGTGTAATTGTTCATTATACAGATACTTTACCTACAGATGTCGATGGTAAGTTTTGGGCGGTGATTGATGAAGATAAAAGAACATTAACAACAGATAATCACTCGGCTACTCACTTATTACATTCGGCTTTAAAGCAAGTTTTAGGTACGCATGTAAATCAAAAGGGAAGTTTAGTGAATGCTGATCATTTACGTTTCGATTTTTCGCATTTTGCTAAAATTAGCGATGAAGATTTAGCGCAAATTGAACAAATCGTAAATCAAAAAATTAGAGCAAATATTAAGCTAAAAGAACAACGCAACGTGCCGTATGATGAAGCAATTACGTCTGGAGTTACAGCTTTGTTTGGTGAAAAATATGGCGATTTTGTTCGTGTAATTACTGTCGATGATCATTTCTCAAAAGAACTTTGTGGCGGTACACACGTAAATGCAACCGGACAGATTGGTTATTTTAAAATTGTATCTGAAAGTGCAGTGGCAGCAGGTGTTCGTCGGATTGAAGCGATTACAGCAGCTAAAGCTGAAGAATTCATTGTAAATCAGAGCAGTGAGTTAGCTAACTTAAAGAATTTATTAAAAGGTAGCCAAAATATTATTGTTTCCGTTCAAGCCTTAATAGAAGAAAATGCAAAGCTTAAAAAAGAAGTTGAAATAAATCTTTTAGCTAAAGCAGGTGATATGAAAAAAGATATTGCAGCTAAAGCGGAAAATATAAATGGGATTAATTTTATTGCAACACATGTAGATTTGCCAAATGCAGATGCGGTTAAAAATCTTGCTTTTGAAGTAAAAGCTTTAGTTTCAGATTTGTATTTAGTATTCACTACTTTAATAGAAGATAAGCCTGGAATTACAGTAATGATTGCTGAAAATATAGTGACGGAGACTTTAAATGCTGCTAAAATTGTACGTGAGTTAGGTAAAGAAATTCAAGGTGGTGGCGGTGGACAGTCATTTTATGCTACTGCCGGTGGTAAAAATGCAGATGGCTTAGCACAAGTTTTTGTAAAGGCTAAAACATTTCTTGTCCTATAAAATTCTTTTTTGTAGCGTTTTAACCAGTTTTTTCGTTTGTGCTATAGTGTTAGCTTTTTACTACATCGCTTAAAACAAATGAAGAAACTTTTTTTATTCCTACCAATTTAACAAACCAAAGAAACTTATGAGAAAAATTAAAATCATATTGCTGTTAACTGTTGCTTTCCTGTTGACACTACAATTAAATGTACAAGCTCAACAAACAGCTAAAGATGGTAAAAATGAACTTAAATTGAATTTAGCCTATACTATCGCTGGATTTCCTGAGTTAAATTACGAACGAATAATTAAAGACGATATGAGTATCGGTATCGCATTGATGATAGGATTGGAAGAAAGTATTGAATATAAATTTGGCATCATACCAAACTATAGGGTTTATTTTGGGAACAGTAAAGCAAATGGTTTTTTTATAGAAGGTAATGCAGCAGTAATTACTCAAGAAAATAACGACTATTATAGCTATGATTACAAGAGAAACACTTCCTCATTTAATGGTAATAAAAGTCAAACCAATTTTGGATTAGGTGCAGCTGCTGGAGCTAAGTTTTTAACTAAAAATGGTTTTGTAGGAGAGGTCTATTTAGGTGCAGGTAGGCTTTTTGGACACAACAATGCTGGTGGTTATCCAAGGGCGGGAGTGACTATCGGTAAGCGATTTTAAATAATGAAAAAATTAACGTTACTATTGTCGTTATTACTTACTTCCAGCTTTGTAAATGCTCAAACAGATACTAATTCTGAGAAGCCAATTATTGACAGAGTTGTGGGGAAAAATGAGCTTAAGCTAAATTTTCTTTACACTTTTTTTGAATTTTATGACGACTCTAAAAGTCTAAGTTTCCATATTCCAGAAATCCAATACGAGAGAAAGTTAACCGCAAACGTAGGTGCTGGTTTATCATATTGGACTTCCGGCACCGATGAATTAAAATATCTCATTATTCCCCACCTAAGACTGTATTTTGGGCAGAAGAATAATAATTTTTTTATTGAATTAAATACAGCTATACTGAAAGGCTTGTCCCGAGATAGAATGGGTGATGGAATGCCAATCCCAGATGCCGATAGGAAGGTTATTAAATCTTTAGGAATTGGTGGAGCTGTAGGTTATAAATTTATTCTTGGTAATGGATTTATCATGGAAACTTATTTAGGTGCAGGTAGGTCAATACAAAAGAACAATGATTTTATGACAAGGATCATCTATCCAAGAGCTGGGATTACTATTGGGCAAAGATTTTAAAGAAGATATAATGGTGCCAAATAAGTGATCGTATACAATATTATTCCTCAGAATTTTAACTTAAAAAAAGCCATTCTTGATTATCAAGAATGGCTTTTCAGTTTAATGTCTACCCTTGCGTTTATCTTTTCTGTTATCGTATTTTTTGTATTTTGAATAACGACTTTCATTGTACTTTTTTCCTTTTTGATAACTCACAATTGGTCTTCCGTAATTTGGTTGATATAGCTGATGTTGCAAATATGGTCTAGGTTGGTTAATTACAATTTTTCTACCTTGATATAGGTTGTAATTGAGGTATTTGCTTGGTAAAGATTTGCGATGTACCCATTTATTTCGATCTAAATAAATAAAATTTCGTGTAGGTACATGGTAATAACTTTGCACTTCTGGCAGATAATAATAATCTACATAATTGTAACCTTGTGGTCCCCATTGTGGTTGCGAACCAAGATTAATACTAACCCTAACTTGTGCGTTTGCTGGTTGGTAGTTAGCTGCGGCAATTCCGAGCGCAGCTAACAAAATGAACTTTTTCATATGATTTATATTTGTGTGTACTTAATTTAAATCCAACGCTGTGCCACAAGTAGATTATTACCCTTTTGCAATAGATTTGATACATATTTCCCTATCTTTGAAGAGTCTTAAATGACTGTTATTATACATATTGCCCATTAAATGAGTATACAAACTGCAACTGAAAGTTTAGCATTTGAATTAGTTTCTGGTTTAGAGATTCATGTACAGTTAAACACACAATCAAAAATATTTTCATCTGATAGTGCCACTTTTGGTGCAAAACCAAATGCGCATATTTCGGCTGTATCTTTGGCATTGCCAGGTGCCTTACCAAAATTAAATAAAGAAGTAGTTGCTAAAGCAATTAGAATTGGTTTGGCTTTAAACTGTGAAATTAATCAGCGTAATTTTTTTGATAGGAAAAATTATTTCTATGCAGATTTACCAAAAGGTTATCAAATTACGCAAGACAATAGTCCGATTTGTAAAAATGGTTTTCTAAATGTGGTATTAGCCAATGGCGAAGAAAAGCGTATAGGGATCAATCGAATTCACTTAGAAGAAGATGCTGGTAAAAGTATACACGATCAAGATCCAAAATATTCTTATGTTGATTTAAATAGAGCAGGTGTTCCATTAATAGAAATAGTAACAGAGCCAGATATTAGAACTCCAGAAGAAGCATCAGCTTTGCTAACAGAAATTAGAACTTTAGTTCGTCATTTAAATGTGAGTGATGGTAATATGGAAGAAGGTTCTTTGCGTTGCGATGCAAATATCTCCATTCGGAAATTTGGAGAAAGTGAGTTTGGTACACGGTGTGAAGTGAAAAACATCAATTCTATGCGTAATGTGCGTAGAGCGATGGATTT
>JBBSRF010000140.1:0-6824 GCA_038243335.1 Sphingobacteriales bacterium | reverse complement strand
TTATTTGAAAGAGATTTTTGGTAAAATGATGGGCTTCCTTTATGGCTGGGGTATGTTTACAGTAATTCAAACTGGTACTATAGCAGCTGTTGGTGTCGCTTTTGGAAAATTTACTGCATATCTTATACCTTCCTTAAATGATGCTGCTCCGATTTTTCAAAGTGGAGGATATAAAATTACTTGGATTCAGATTTTGGCTATTTTTGTCATACTTCTTTTAACTTATATTAACACTAAAGGTGTAAAAAGCGGGAAAATATTACAGAATGTTTTTACAGGGTCTAAAATCGCAGCTTTAATTGGCTTAATTATTCTAGGTTTTCTTTTGGTGAAAAGTAATTTTTGGAGTGAGAATATGGCTTTTCGCTGGGATGCCTTCAATAATCTTAAAACAGATATAAGTGGAAACTTACAGCAGGCCGGATGGGAATCTATTACTGGAATGACAATAATGGGTGGAATTGCGGCAGCAATGGTTGGTTCAGTATTCTCTAGCGTTGCTTGGGAAAATGTAACTTTTATTTCTGGAGAAATTGAAAATCCTAAAAAGAATGTGGTTCGCTCTATGATATTGGGTACCTCAGCAGTAATGATTCTTTACCTCTTGGTTAATTTTGTTTATCTTAATACGTTGAGTAGAGATGGAATCGCTTTTGCCTTAAATGATAGGGTAGCAGTTGTAGTTTCAGAGCAAATTTTCGGAAATGGCATTGGTACAATTATAATGGCTATATTAGTAATGGTATCAACTTTTGGTTGTATTAATGGACTTGTACTTGCTGGATCAAGAGTTTTTCAAACGATGGCTAAGGATGGTATGTTCTTTAAAGCAGCTATTACGAATAATAAAAATGGCGTTCCAGAAAAATCACTTTGGATGCAAGGGATTTGGGCAGCAGTTTTATGTTTAAGCGGACAATATGGCAATCTTCTAGACATGATATCTTTTGTTATCGTACTATTCTACATGATTACTGTTTTTGGTGTGATCTATTTAAGGTTTAAACAGCCTAATTTAGAAAGACCTTATAAAGCATGGTTATATCCAATTACACCAATAATATACTTATTAATCGGTTCAGCATTTTGTGTTCTTCTACTAATTTATAAACAACAATATACTTGGCCAGGGCTTATCATAGTTTTACTTGGAGTTCCTATATACTTTTTAATCAATAGAAAGAAAGATCCTGTTAGAGAATAGTAAATCGTAAATTTTGATTGTTTTCTTTTAGAAATAAATTATAAAAAAGCACCCAACATTTATTGGATGCTTTTTTATATCATCAATTCCATTCACTTCATCATCTATAATCATTGTCAAAATAAACTTCAATTTTTTGTAGTCTTGATAGTAAATTCGTTATTATCATTAGTAAAGCACCTTTTTTAGCTAGAATGTGCTAGTAACTGCATTTTATTTGGTGATTTAAGAAGGATATGAAAGAATATCAAATACTGTTTCACTATTATAGAAGACAGGATTTATAACAGTGTTTATCTCATACAAAAACACTATTTTTGTGCCCAATGGGAACGGCATTAGACAATGGTATTAAAGGTTATAGAGCGTACGGCGTATATTTGCGTGAAAAATATAATGGGCTACGCGTTTTTAAAACCATAGTAGATGGTGGTTTTACCTGCCCCAATAGAGATGGAAGTAAAGGTTATGGTGGATGCACTTATTGTAATGTCGATTCATTTACACCAGAACCTTCTCGCAAATTGCCAACCATTGCAGCGCAATTAGAAGAAGGAATGCGAAGAGCGAGAACTTCTTATAAAGCAGATAAATTTATCGTTTACTTTCAGCCAAATACCAATACCTATGCGCCAGTACATTATTTAAAAATGATGTATGATGAAGCTCTTTCTGTAAACAAAGAGGATGTTGTTGGGTTCTCTGTTGGCACGCGTCCAGATTGTATTGATGCCGAAAAAATTGCCCTTTTAGAAAGTTATACGGATCGTTATGATGTGGATTTAGAAATGGGAATGGAATCGATATATGACGAAACCCTAGATCAAATTAACAGAGGTTGTAGTCATGGTGAATTTGTAGCTGCGGTTGGATTGCTTAAAGATTCTAAATTAGATTTGTGCGTGCATACTATTTTTGGTTTTCCATGGGAAACTCAAGAAATGATGCTGCAGTATATCCACGAGATTAATCGTTTTCCACAAATTAAGTTTGTGAAATTTCATCATCTCCACATTGTGGAAGGTTCTATTATGGGTGCTAAATACAAGAAAAACCCTTTCAAATTATTTACACTTGAAGAGTACACTGATTTGCTTTGCCAATTAATCCCTTTACTAAGACCAGATATTGTAATTCAACGTTTATTCGGAATTTCTGATTGGGATTTATTAATTGCACCGAATTGGGGATTAAATAAATCTGCTATTCAAACTTATATTGATAAAGAAATAGAAAGAAGAGGTGTGATGCAGGGATCGGCTTTTGAAGAGGTTAGGGATTAGAGGTTAGGGTTTAAATTGAAAGGTCCGATGACGGAAGTCGGAAGTCTGATGATTAAATTGCTATTTTTCACCTAACCAATTATTCCAGACTGGCCTTGCTGCTTAGGGAGGAAGAATAGTTAAATGTTCCCTAAATAACTTTATTTTTCAACTGTAAATTAGGTGGGTGGAGAAGAGAGACTAATTCAGTCGAACGGCTCATCCAGTGGTAATAGAACATTTGACGTATTATTCCGAACATAAGGTGCACAGCCTTGACTTTTGTTAAACTTTGTGTTAAGACAAAGTTTATAGGGATTTCGGCGCCTATGAGCCGAGGAGAGGTGGTGAAATGGCAATCTTTAAGATATATAATAATTCATGTTTCGGCTGTTGTCAGGATTTGCCGAAATTAATCTTCCACTTTATTTTTATAATCGAATTCTTAGCTCCCGAAGAAGTCGGGACAAGTACGTTCTGTATGACAAGTCATTGATGAAGAATATATACGATTGTACTCACTAACCACCTAATCAACTACCTTAATACTTTCCAAAAAGCTCATTAGTCTTCATTTCTCTAAAAGTAAAGATTTCTTTTACTTTATTGCCAACCATTATTCCATGTGCGATATCACCTAAAATGCCCAACGGCAAGCCATAAGTTAAAATGTCTGTCATTTCAACTCCCCCTTCTATAGCTTTAAAATGGTGTTGGTGATGCCAAAATTTAAATGGACCAAAACGTTGCTCATCAATAAAATATTTTCCTTCTTCAACCTGCGTAATTTCCGTCATCCAATCTAGCTTAATGCCCAATAGTGGAGAAACTTTATAGGTAATAATCATTCCAGGATACATTTTTGTATCTTTTTCAAGACCTGAAGTTACGATAAACTCCATGTCATCTGGCGTGATTTTAGATAAGTTAAGTGGAGATGAAAAAAAATCCCAAGCTTGATCTAATGTAAGTGGGAGGTTTTGCTTAAAAATAATTTGGTGCGATTTCATTGTCTAAATATACGAATTGCCTATAATCTTAGATTTCAAATTCTTTTTATAATTTAATATCGATATGGATTATGTTTAATATACAAACTGTCAACTGAAATATATAATTATCTTTGCATCATGACCATTCAGCCAATACTTGATAATTTAAAAATCGTTACTCTTAATCAAATGCAAGAGGCTTCAATAGCTGCTACAAAAAAAGGTAAGGATATTATTGTTTTGGCACCTACAGGTTCTGGCAAAACATTGGCTTTTTTATTGCCTGTGCTACATAATTTAGATAAAAATATTAAAGGTGTACAATGTTTAATTTTAGTTCCTTCAAGAGAATTGGCTTTGCAAATTGAACAAGTTTTTAAACAAATGGGAACTGGTTTTAAAGTAAACTGTTGCTATGGCGGTCATGCGATAAAAACTGAACGCAATAATTTCGAACAACCTCCTGCAGTATTAATTGGTACACCAGGTAGAATTGCTTACCATTTACGTAACAAAAACTTCGACGAATCCTTTGTAAATACATTAGTTTTAGATGAATTCGATAAAGCTTTAGAATTTGGCTTTCAAGATGACATGGCTTTTATTATCAATCCATTGTTGTCGCTGAAACAAAGAATTTTAACATCCGCAACTGCGATGCAAGATATACCAGCATTTACTAAGCTTAAGAATCCGGTAGATGTAGATTTTTTAAAAGATGCTGCTATTGTGCCAGATTTAAAATTAAAGAAAGTACATACTACTGCCGAAGATAAATTAGATACTTTATTACAATTGATTTGTAAGATAGGCAGCAAAACAACTTTGATTTTCTGTAATCACAGAGAAACAGTAGATCGCATTAGTGATTTGTTAATTGATAAAGATTTAGCACATGATATTTTTCATGGTGGAATGGAGCAAGATGAACGTGAGCGAGCTTTATTAAAATTTAGAAACGGTAGTATTAAGATTTTAATTACAACAGATTTAGCGGCTAGAGGTTTAGATATACCTGAAGTAGAATATATTATCCATTATCAGTTGCCATACACTGAAGATGCTTTTTTACATAGAAATGGGCGTACAGCTAGGATGAATGCCAAAGGTACTTCTTATTTAATTTTAGCAGACGAAGAGAAATACCCATTTTTAAAAGCAGATATAGAAACTGAAGTTTTAAAAGGAAAATATCAATTGCCAAAAGATAGCGAATGGCAAACTTTATACATTAGCGCTGGTAAAAAAGATAAAGTGAATAAAATTGATATTGTCGGATTGTTGCTTAAAAAGGGTGGTTTACAAAAGGAAGATGTAGGCCTAATTGAAGTAAAAGATCAAGCAGCTTATGTGGCAATTAAAAGAAAATTAGTTCCTCAAGTTTTGAAAGCTTTAGCTAACGAAAAATTAAAAAATAAAAAAGTAAAAATAGAAACAGCAATGTAAACCCCGAACCCTGAAGGGGAGGGTATAGTTAATTAAATAATTAAAAAATTTAAAGTCCCCATTTGGGGATTTAGAGGTATGAGCAATAACGATATTATGAAAAAATTAAGGGTAGCTTTATCCTTAAATAGCGATCAAATAATAGAAATTTGTAAATTAGTAGGCTTCACTGTAACTAAAAGTGAGTTAGGGGATATATTTAGAAATGATGAACATCCAAATTTTAAAAAATGCGGTGATCAAATTTTAAGAAATTTTTTAAACGGTTTAGTAATTTATAAACGCGGACCAAGAGAAGAAAAAATATAAGTGATTCGTCATTTCGAGTGAGCAAAGCGACGAGAAATCTATAATTTTAATTTAAAATCATTAATTAGTAGATTTCTCCTATCGTCGAAATGAGGACTAATTTTTAGTTGATATCAAGTCTAGAAACCGTTTTCCTATTCAATAATTTCTCTATTTTCTCTAAAAGTACATCCATTTTAAATGGTTTAGATAGGAAATCATCCGGAGCACATTCTAAATCTTGTACTTCTTTTAAATTATATAAACCAGACATCATTAAAACCGGAATATGTTTAGTTTCTGAATTACCTTTTACTTGACTGCAGATTAAACCACCATCTATTTTACCCAATACAACATCAAGTAAAATTAAGTCTGGCTTAAAATCATGTATTCGATCAAATACTAATTCTGCATTATTTAAAGGCTCGATATAGTAACCCCCAATTTCTAATATTAATTGGATGGTTTCTAAAACATCATCATCATCGTCAACAACAAGTATCTTTTTCATAATTACGGCAAATATATAATTTTGTGGTAATTATATAACAACAGAAGTTGAATAGTGTTTAATTTAGTTTCTGCTTATTTTTATTTAGCTTATTATTGAGGTTAACAAATGGATCATCAAAAAATACAATCAGTAGCCAGAATTGCAGGTGTAAGCATACTTTTTCTAGTAATTATAGCGCAGTTATTTAAAAGCCAGACTTTTATTGCAAAACCTTATTTGCCTTATCTTTCTTTATTAAGTTTAGTTTTATTGAGTGTTAGTTTATACTTAAAAGCTAAAGGTGGTGGGTTTAGTCAGTATAATTTGCACATAAAAAAGATTTTAATTTTTGTTGTAGTAGTTGTAATTGGTGTATATTTAATCTATTATTTTACACCATAAGTTTAATTATTATGAGGAATATTGCAAGCCTACAGCCAGTTTTTAGAATATTAGGTATGATTGGATTGTTTCTAGCATTAATTAGCCAATCAAATCGTTTCGAAACGCCGATTATAGAATTAAAATACCTGCCTTACATTGTTTTTGTCAGTTTGGTTTTTGTTTGCGTTGGGCTTTATATCAAGTTAAAATATGCTGAAGAAAAACCTAATACCTTAACCTACATTGTGACTTTTGTAACCTTGCTTGTCGCATTAATTATTGGCTATTTCTTGCTCTATAATTTTTTCATGGTTTCTGTTTAAGTTTAGGTTAATCTTTTAAAAAATAATAATTAACAACTTTTTTAAATTTGATAAAAAATAAATAGAAGCATACTCTAAAATAATCGGCTTTGGTTGTTTAATTATTGTTAATTTTAATCAGGCATTTAAAATAAGGAAAATCTAAGTTTTTTTCAAAGAAATACACCCTTTATTCTAGGCATAACAATCTCTATAGTTTTAGCAATATTTTTTATAGCTATTAATTATAAAAACTTTTAAAAATAAAAAGCTTTAACAATTTCTGTGCGTATTGCTAGAAATTGTTAAAGCTAATATTAGTGTTTAAAAAATTTTGTCTTGCTGAGCCTGTCGAAGCACATGTTCAATAGTTCTTCGACAAGCTCAGACTCACTTTGTTAAGCTAAACCAGCTTAAACTATCTTCTTATACTTAATTCTTTTAGGGGCA
>JBBSRF010000139.1:0-6835 GCA_038243335.1 Sphingobacteriales bacterium | reverse complement strand
CAACAATTATGAAAAACTTCACCTATCTACTAGCAACAATTGCAATTATATTTACAGCTTGCCAAAACCAAACAACAGACCAAAATAACAACGAAGAAATAGCACTGGATACTAATATTGTAAATGTAAGTGATAATCAATGTTATGCTTACATTAAAAACAGAGATACAGCTAACTTAAGTTTTACAACTAAAAATGGAATTATAGTTGGTAATCTGTCATACAAGCTGTTCGAAAAAGATAGTAACAAAGGTATAATTGAAGGAGAAATGAAAGGAGACACCCTGATGTTTGATTATACGTTTAACTCAGAGGGTGTAGAATCTGTTAGACAAGTTGTAATGCTTAGAAAAGGCAATCACTTTATAGAAGGAACAGGAGATGTTGAAGAAAAAAACGGAAAATTTATATTTAAAAATATTTCTGAATTAAAATTTGAGCAAGGAATTAATTTTACAAAAATAGATTGTAATTAAAAAGGCTATTAGCTACAATAGCCTTTTTAAAATTATTTTTTATTTGCTTGTCTTGTTATAATATTCCATTGTTGAGATAATTTCTCATAATAATTAATAAATTTTTGATTTTCGTCACTTGGTAATTTGCTGCCATATGCTGCAGTTTTCATTACCCAAGTATTATATTTATCATTAATAGCTTTAATCTCAGCAGAATTTTTTGATTTTAAAGCTTTTTCATATTCAGTTTTAAGCGAGTTAAATTCATTTAGTCCATCGTTAACCTCACTGTTAGAAAAATCTGGAGCTTTTACTTCTGCTTTAGTAATTTCTTCTTTTGTTGGTTCAATTACGGGTATAGCTGCTAAAGAATCTGCCATTTTGGTAGAATCACTCATACTAACAGCTGTAGAGTCTGCTGAATCTTTCTTTGCCTCACTTTGACAAGAAAGTATAACACTAGATAAAAAACCTATTGTTAAAACTTTTAAAAATACTTTTTTCATAATTAAATTAATTTTTGTTGCAAAAATAAAAAAATACATTTAATAAAAGCAATAGTAAATTCTTAAAAATTAAAATATTATTGCGAAACTTTAAATTTTTCAAAACGCTCCCAAAATCCATCAACAGGTAATGGTGCAAAAATTTTAATAGGCTCTTTTTGTACAGGATGAATAAATTCTAACTGCCTAGCATGTAAACAAATGCTTCCTTTCCTACTGCCACGAGGATAACCATATTTATTATCTCCAACAATAGGACAATCCATTGTAGAAAGCTGTACCCTAATTTGATGTGAGCGACCTGTTATTGGGTTTACTTGCAAAAGATAGAAACCACCAAGTTCCCCTATTAGCTTATAATTTAACTCTGATCTTTGACTACCGGTTACTTCTTTATTGTAGGCTGTAACCACATTTTTCTGAGGGTTTTTTATCAAATAATGCACAAGATTCCCTTCTTCTGTGGCTGGTTTATTTCTAACCACTGCAAAATATGTTTTTCGAACTTCTCTATTCTTGAATATAGCATTCATTCTTTCTAATGCTTTACTCGTTTTAGCAAAAAGTATTACACCACTTACTGGTCTATCTAAACGGTGAACAACACCTAAGAAAGCTCCATTTGGCTTATTGTATTTAGCAGCAATATACTTTTTAACCATTTCATCTAAGGGCTCATCACAAGTTTCGTCTACTTGCACAATGTCTCCACTGCGTTTGTTGATGGCAATTAAATGATTGTCTTCATATAAAACATCTACTCCAGTTATTGGCATATCTAATTAATATTGCTCCTTTTCGTTCGGGAAATCTTTGGCTTTAACATCTTTAATGTAGGCTTGAGCAGCCCCTAAAACGCCCTCATATAAATTTAAATATTGACGTAAGAAACGAGGTCTAAAGCCTTTAGTTAAGCCAATCATGTCATTTACAACTAGAACTTGTCCGTCACAATCTTGTCCAGCACCAATTCCGATAGTTGGAATGTGAATACTTTTAGTTACCTCTTTTGCTAATTTAGCAGGAATTTTCTCTAAAACAACAGCAAAACAACCTGCTTCTTGTAAAGCTAAAATATCTGATTTTAATTTATTTGCCTCTTCTTCGTCTTTAGCTCTAACTGTATAAGTACCAAATTTGTAGATAGATTGTGGCGTTAAGCCTAAGTGCCCCATCACTGGAATACCAGCAGTGATAATTCTTTTAACAGATTCAACAACTTCAATACCACCTTCTAGCTTTACGCCATGCGCACCAGATTCTTTCATTATTCTAATTGCAGAATTTAAGGCTTCTTTAGAGTTTCCCTGATAAGAGCCAAAAGGTAAATCTACCACAACAAATGCTCTTGTCGCACCACGAACAACTCCTTGTGCATGGTAAATCATTTGATCTAAAGTAATTGGCAATGTAGTTTCGTGACCAGCCATTACGTTAGATGCAGAATCACCAACTAATAAAACATCTAATACGGCATCATCTAAAATGGTAGCCATAGAATAATCGTAAGCAGTTAGCATAGCAATTTTCTCACCGCGTTGTTTCATTTCTTGCAAAATGTGCGTTGTAATGCGCTTAATTTCTTTGTTTACAGACATATTCTCTTTTTTTATTAAGCAAAATTAGGATTTATTATTGAGAAAGGTAGAAAGATTATCAGTTAAGAAAAATGAACTAAGACTTGCTTCTCGTTACCCCTAATTGTATACGCAATACTAATTTAAAAAATATCTTGAAAAAACCATTGAAAAAATTACCTTTGTATCCTGAAATGAATGAGTTCGATCAGACTTTTATAATAACTTACAACAACGGTTTTATCGTTACAGATTTCCATTCTTTTTTATCCTCAATACAGTCTTCTCTTAAAGGAGATAGAGTTCTAACTTCAAATTCATATTGTAATTCAAATGACTAACTACACAAAGTTACCTGCTATTTTGTTATTGGCTGACGGCACAGTTTTTTATGGTAAAGCTGCTGGAAAAATCGGCACAACAACTGGCGAAATTTGTTTTAATACCGGCATGACAGGCTATCAAGAAGTCTTTACTGACCCTTCTTATTTCGGTCAAATTATGGTAACTACAAATACACATATTGGCAATTATGGTATGCGTAGAGAAGAAGTCGAATCTGAATCGATTAAAATCGCTGGTTTGGTTTGTAAAAACTATAACATAATATATAGTAGAAAAGAAGCTTCAGAATCTATTCAAGATAATTTTCAAAACGAAAATATTGTAGGTATTTCTGAAGTCGATACGCGTGCTCTGGTACGTCACATTAGAAATAAAGGAGCTATGAATGCGATTATTTCTTCAGAAATTAATGATTTACAAGAATTAAAAAAGAAATTATCTGAAGTACCCGATATGAACGGCTTAGAACTTTCTTCTCAAGTAAGCACTAAGGAAGCATATTACTACGGAAATCCAGAAGCCAAAAATAAAATTGCAGCGTTAGATTTAGGGATAAAGAAAAATATCTTGCGCAATTTTGACGATAGAGATGTTTACGTTAAAGTATATCCTGCAAAGACAACTTTTAATGAAATGGATGAATGGGGAGCTGATGGTTATTTTATCTCCAACGGTCCTGGTGACCCAAGCGTTATGCCTTATGCTATTGATACAGTAAAATCTATTTTAGAAGCTGATAAACCTTTATTCGGGATTTGTTTAGGTCACCAATTATTGGCTGAAGCGAACGGAATTGGTACAATGAAAATGTTTAATGGTCATAGAGGTTTAAATCATCCTGTGAAAAACATTATTAAGGACCATTGTGAAGTTACCTCTCAAAACCATGGTTTTGGTGTTATTCCAGAAGAAGTTAGAAAATCTGATAAAGTAGAGATTACGCATATCAATTTAAATGATCAATCTATTGAAGGCATTAGAGTGAAAGGAAAAAAGGCTTTTTCTGTACAATATCACCCTGAATCTTCTCCAGGTCCGCATGACTCTCGTTACCTTTTTGATGATTTTATTGATTTAATTAAAGGCGATATTGTTTGGTAAATTAAAATTCTTTAAATATTAATTAAAGATGTTTGTAAGTAGCGAGCATCTTTTTTGTTTTTAAGTAAAATTTGCAAATCCATTCATCTTAAAAAAACATCATTTTATCGACATTTTAATACCAACCAGAAAAAATACATCTACAATTCGTATAAACCTTCTTACATTTAACCCAAGAACAAACAACTATTTTAAAAAATGGAAAATAGAAAGGTCATCATCAGTGTTAAAAATTTAATCAAAAATTACGATGATTTTAAAGCAGTACAGGGCTTAAGCTTTGATGTTTATGAAAATGAAATTTTCGGTTTACTAGGTCCAAATGGAGCAGGAAAAACTACAACTTTAGAAATTATAGAAACGCTTCGCTCAAAAACATCAGGCGAAGTAATTGTAGATGGATTTTCTGTAGATAAAGATCCAAATTCAATTAAAAGAATTATTGGTGTACAATTACAAGCCGCAGGGTATTACCCTAACTTAAACTTAGTAGAACTTTTAGAGTTATTTTCTGGTCTTTATGGCGTAAAAGTAAATCCAATGGACATGCTAGAAAAAGTGAACCTACAAGACAAAGCCAAAGCAAAATATAAAGCTTTATCTGGAGGACAGAAACAGCGTTTTTCTATCGCAACAACTTTAATTAATTCTCCAAAAATTATTTTTTTAGATGAACCTACAACTGGTCTAGATCCTCAAGCAAGAAGAAATTTATGGGATTTAATTATAGAAATTCGAAAACAAGGAACTACAGTGGTAATCACAACACACTATATGGATGAAGCTGAGCAATTATGCGATCGTGTGGCTTTTGTAGAACGCGGACAAATTATTGCTTTAGATACTCCAGATCAACTAATTGACAATTTGGTTGCCAGTGGATTTGAGCGTAAAAAAGAAGTTAAAAAAGCAAACCTCGAAGATGTATTTATCAATTTAACTGGACAAGAGTGGCGAGAAGATTAAAAATCTAAACTTTCCAATTCACAAAACTTTCAACTAGAAAATAATGCAAACACCATATAGCAATATCAATGCAACTTTAGCTTTAGCAAAAGCAAGTTTTCGATCAATTATGCGTAGCCCATCTGCCGTAGTTTTCACTTTAGCATTTCCTTTAATTTTTATTTTAGTTTTTGGCTTTTTAGGCGGCGGTGGAACAAAATTAGATGTTGCATTAGCTCCAGGTTCCGATTTAAATAACCCTATTATTATTGCTTTAGAAAAAACAGGTTTGGTTCGACTAACTAAAAACGATGAACTGGAAAATATTAATACAAAACTTGAAAAAGGGAATTATGATGCGGTAATAAATATTGAGAAAAACCCAAATGGCGTACCTGCTTATTTCACAAACATAAAATATACATCCGCTTCAATGGACAAAGGAAATATTTTAAAATCTATTTTAAATGAAATTTCCTTTAATTTAAACACACAAAATTTAAAACCAACAGTAACAGAAATTAAAGCGACTACAGTTACTGGCCGTTTATATCGTACAATAGATTTTATTTTACCAGGTCAATTAGGTTTTTCTTTATTAAGCACTGGCGTATTTGGAACAGCATTCGTTTTTTTTGGATTACGTCAAAATTTAGTGATTAAACGTTTTTTCGCCACACCCGTAAAACGTTCTAGCATTGTAATTGGAGAAGCTGTTGCCCGAATTGGATTTGCATTGATTGGTGCACTTTTTATTATTATAATTGGTCACTTTTTCTTTAAATTCACGTTAATTAATGGCGCAATAACTGTCATTAATATGTTGTTATTATCCACCATGGGTGTAATCGTTTTTATGGGTTTTGGATTTGTTGTTTCTGGAATAGCCAAAAGTGAAAGTACCATTCCCCCAATTTCTAACATTATTACCTTACCACAATTCTTGTTATCAGGCACCTTCTTCAGTATAGATGCTTTTCCAACCTGGTTACAACCAATTAGCAGAGCATTGCCGCTTACTTATTTAAATGATGCCTTACGTAGAGTTGCTTTTGAAGGTGCCGGTTTATGGGATGTAAGACATCAAATGTTAATTATGCTTATTTGGGGAGTTATTGTTTATGCTATTGCCGTTAAAACCTTTAAGTGGGAATAAAATAATAATTGTAACACTTTGGAAGTTGTGTTGTTTTAATTTAAACGAATACAATTTACAAATCAAAGCAAAGACATGAAAAATATTGCTATAATATCTGCTAGCGTTAGAAATGGACGCAAAAGCCATAGAGCGGCCATTTATTTGAAAACCTATTTAGAAGAAAATAAAGTTGCAAAAGTAAAAATCTTAGACCTAAAAGATTATAATTTTCCAATTTTTGATGAAAGATTAAGCCAAATTGAGAACCCTAACGAAGATATGCTTGATTTTGCAGAGAAGATAAACATTGCCGAAGGCATTATAATTGTAACACCAGAATATAATGGGGGTTATCCGGCCAGTTTAAAAAATGTTATTGACTTTTTATATAAAGAGTGGAAGCGTAAACCAATTGCAATTTCAACAGTTTCAGATGGAGATTTTGGAGGAACACAAGTCATTACTTCACTCCAGTTTAGTTTATGGAAAATTGGAGCAATCGTTATTCCAGCCATGTTTCCTGTACCTAATATAAAAGAAACAATTGACGAAAATGGAATCCCAACTGAAAAAGATTTAATGGACAATAGATTAAAAATTTTTATCAACGAATTGATTTGGTTTATGGAGGCTAAACTAAAAATGGATAAATAAAAATTATTTTTTATTTCAATGATTTGAAATAATTTTAAAACTTAAATTAAAATCTCAAATACTGTTTAAGAATCATTAATGTCCGATAAAAATCAATATCGGACTTTTTAT
>JBBSRF010000138.1:0-6863 GCA_038243335.1 Sphingobacteriales bacterium | reverse complement strand
TATTATTTTAATCACATCATTATTTATCATCTGCAGATGGCCCATATACACCCGGAACTGCAATATCTAATAACCGTAAATAAACGGATAAATGTCCTCTGTGATGAATTAAATGATTGGTTACAATATAACGTATGGCCTCATATTTAGGCATTTGTGAAATTATATCTTCTCCAGATTTTAAAGTCCAAGTACTAAAATAATTCTCATCGCTTAAGCCTGCTATAATTTTCTTGTTTTCTTCAAATCCATTTTCAAGTAGGTGAATCAATTCTTCTTTCGTGGTTGAAGTTGCTGCAATATAATCTGTTTTAAAATCAAAAACATCAGCATTAAATACTATTGAAACCCAATTATGCATCTCTACAATGTGATTGGCTAATTGACCTAAAGACATTGATTTTTCATGTGGTTTCCATCCAAATTGTTCATTTGGCAATGCTTCTAACATTCGCAAGGTATTATTCTTTTCTCTTTCTAATTCTATAGAAAGTGTTTTTTGAATACTCATCATATTATTATTTTAATTATTATTTAAATTTAGACAATAACATTTAACAAAAAGATAATATAATATTAATGGTAAAATGAATTTAAAAGTAATACCAATTTATAATTTTACATCGTATTAAATAATTTATTATATGAATAATCCTAGCATAGAAATCACAGAAAATCAATATTGTATCAAATTGAATAAAGATTTATTCAATTTGTCTTTAGTTCGTCAATTAATTAAAAGAATAGAAACACAAAAATTAACAACTAATTCTAATCACCAAATTTTTGAAGATGATATTATCAGTAAAAATTCATCAAATTATTATGAAATTTTTGATAGATTGGAAGATAAATAATTAGCTAATCTAATTTGTAGATTAGCTAATTATCTTATTAACGACTATAACGAACTTGTTGTTTATCCATCAATCCCATTTGATCTTTCATTTGCTTAATCTGATCAGCTAATAATTTATTTTTATCAGCTTTTTTAGCTTCAGAAAGATACATTGTTGCTTCTCGTTTATTTCTTTTACCCATTGCAATACCAGCTAAACTTAGTTTAGCTAAAGCAACATTATGATCCATATGTAAGCCTAGATTTAAAGCTTGTTTAAAATATTTTTCAGATTTCATTGGTGATTTTCTTGATTCTATCAATCCAATTAATAAATTATAGTATCCGTGCTGAATTCTATTTAATTCCTTTTCATAATTTTTAATTCTTCCTAAAAAATATGCTGCTTTACTCATATTATCCTTACGTAAATACCATTGTGCAATTAGCATATTTTCATGATAATAATAAGTAACAAAAATTAGAATACTTAAGAATATAACAAGGATACCCCAACCCCAAAAGCCGAAGAATATTAGTGCAGCAGCCGCACCTACAAAAGCAAAACCTATAATAAGTCTTATTAAATTTGGCATAGTTCTAAATTATTTGTGCAAATATCGTGTTTATATACCGAAAAATATATTTTATATGTATAATTTCAACATAAAATAAAGGTAAATATCTCAATTAATATGAGTAACTATTAAACCTGATTTATTATCTTTAGTGTATAATGTTATATGAATAAAATAATCGCATAAGTTAAAAGATTATATAATAAATGTTATCATTTAATACCATTAAAAACACAAAAACCTCTAAAAAAAAATGGAAGATCCGAATATAAAAGTACAAGTACTGATCAATAAATTTAATAGGAAAACACTTACATCTTTTTCAGAATTTAAAACAAATTATGAGTTATATTATGCTTCATATTTGCCAGATACAACATCTTTAAAAGATCTAGGTAAATCTTTAAAAAACATAAAAGTAACAATCATTTTAGGCACATGGTGTAGTGATAGTCAGTTACAAGTTGCAAATTTTTTAAAAATCATTGATTCTATAAAGTTAAAAGAAGAAAATATCATATTTATTGGAGTTGATGAATCTAAGCATGCGGAAAATGGCATAATAGATGACTTAAAAATTACGAATGTACCAACATTTATTTTCTGTGATAAAGATGGAGAGGAAATAGCTCGTATTACTGAAAAACCATTAGAAACACTAGAAAAAGATATGTTAAACATTTTGGAAGTAAAATAAAATTAATGACAAAATTAGAGCCAACGTGGCTAAAGATTTTGAACAATGAGTTCGAAAAATCTTACATGAAAGAATTAAAATCTTTTTTACTTAATGAAAAGCAAAATGGATTTATTATTTTCCCTAAAAACGAAAATATTTTTAATGCTTTCAATCAAACTCCATTTGATCAGCTTAAAGTTGTAATTCTAGGTCAAGATCCTTATCATGGTGAAGGCCAAGCCCATGGCTTATCATTTTCAGTTCAAAAAGGAATTACTGTTCCTCCATCTCTAAAAAACATTTATAAAGAATTATCTAATGATATTAAAGACTTTCAAATTCCAATTCATGGTGATTTAACAAACTGGGCGAAACAAGGGGTATTGCTAATAAACGCCACTCTAACTGTTAGAGCAAATGCTGCAGGTTCACATCAAAAACAAGGTTGGGAAAAATTCACTGACCACGTAATTTCCGAGATTTCATCTAAAAAAACTGGTATTGTATTTTTACTCTGGGGGAAATATGCACAGCAAAAAGAGAGTTTAATAAATACAAACAAACACTATGTGCTTAAATCTGCGCATCCATCTCCTTTTTCAGCGTATAATGGTTTTTTCGGTTCTAATCCATTTTCAGAAACAAATAAAATTTTAGAAAAAGAAGGCCTATCTCCTATTAATTGGCAGGTCTAATATATCATTTTAAAACACAAATTTTAACCAAGAAAACATTAGATTTTATAAATAAAATCTAATGTTAAAATATTTTTAGATAGAATGGTAAAATGACTAATAAGCTAAAGGCACAATTGGCTCTTTTTTAGTTGTAGACATAATCATCATCGTTTGGAATGTTTTAACCACAGAGATTTTACTTATTTTATCCATAATTAAACGTTCATAAGCTTTAATATCATTTACATAAACTTTCAATAAAAAATCTGCTTGTCCAGTTACATGGTGACACTCGGTAATTTCTTTAATTTGATTTACTTCATCTAAGAAAGTTTGAATTGTATTGTTCTTATGAAAATCTAGTTGAACCTGAATAAAAGTTTTTATACCTAAACCTAATTTTTCTTCATCCACTAAAGCATGGTAACTTTTAATATAACCAGACATTTCTAGTTTGCGCACTCTTTCTAATGTTGGAGCAGGAGATAGACCAATTTCTTGGGACAACAGTAAATTGGTTATTCTACCATTTTCTTGTAAAAGTTTAAGAATTTTAAAATCGATTTTATCTAATTCAGTTGCCATATTTTTGGGTTGATTGTATTCAAAGATAAAATACTAAACCTAAGTAGCCAAATATTATTTTACAAAATAGATTAAAAAATACTTTTAATTTTACAAAATAATTTTTAGATTTGCCTAAATAAATTATTAGACTAATAAAAATGCAATCTTTCACCGAAGAAAACTATTTAAAAATAATTTTCCATCTTTCACAAGATAGCCATCCAGTACAAACAAATGCTATTGCAGAAAAAATACAGACAAAAGCTGCTTCGGTTACAGATATGCTTAAAAAATTGGCAGATAAACATTTAGTAGATTACGTAAAGTATCAAGGTGTAACCTTAACAGAAAAAGGGAAATTAACAGCAATTAATATAGTTCGAAAGCATAGACTCTGGGAAGTTTTTTTAGTTGATAAATTAAACTTTAAATGGGACCAAGTGCATGAAGTTGCAGAAGAACTAGAACACATTAAATCGGATTTATTAACAGAACGATTAAATGAATTTTTAGATTTCCCTAAAGTAGATCCACATGGTGATCCAATACCTGATGAATACGGAAAGTTTGAAGATTTAACTTTTATAAAATTAAGTAAATTAAAAGCTAATGAAAAAGGAACGATTACAGGAGTTAGTGAACACTCTTCTGCTTTTCTAAAACATTTAGAAAAACTTAATTTAACATTAGGTAAAAGAATTCAAATAGCTGAAATCATAGGTTTTGATGGTTCTGTTGAATTACTGGTTGAAAATCAAAAAATAAACATCAGTAATGAAATAGCTAAACATATCTTAATTAGCAAGTAGATGGAACAGAAACAGTCTTTAAGTGAAGTACATAACAGTGTTGCAACCAATAAACGCAAAGGTTGGCGAAGAATATTATCTTTTATCGGCCCTGCTTATTTAGTGAGTGTTGGTTACATGGATCCAGGAAACTGGGCAACAGATATAGCGGGTGGTAGTAAATTCGGTTATCAGTTAATTTGGGTTTTATTAATGTCTAACTTAATAGCCTTATTATTGCAATCGTTAAGTGCTCGATTAGGTATTGTTAGAGGATTAGATTTAGCGCAAGCCTCTAGAAATGCGTATCCGAAATGGGTTAATTTTCCACTATTTATTTTAGCACAGTTGGCAATAATTGCCTGCGATTTAGCAGAAATAATCGGTATGGCTATTGGGTTAAACCTATTATTCGGTTTGCCTTTAATTTGGGGAGTTTCTATTACAATATTCGACACTGTACTATTGCTTTTCCTTTTAAATAAGGGAATGCGTAGAATGGAAGCATTTATCGTATCAATGGTATTTATTGTGGGTCTCTCTTTTTTAGTAGAGATGTTTATTGTAGAACCTTCATTAAAATCAATTATTAAGGGATTAGAGCCTAGTATGTTATCTGGAGATGCATTATATATAGCGATAGGAATTATCGGTGCTACGGTGATGCCTCATAATCTTTATTTGCACTCTTCTTTGGTACAAACCAGAAAATTTGAACGTGACAATAAGGGAATTAAAGAAGCCATTAAATTTAATTTTATTGATACAGCAATTGCCTTAAATCTTGCTTTTTTTGTAAACGCTGCTATTCTAATACTTGCTGCTGCAGCATTTTTTACCAATGGTTTTCATGAAGTTGCGGAAATACAAGATGCACATTTATTATTGAGTAATATTTTTGGCCCTGTTGCTCCTGCTTTATTTGCTATCGCTTTGATCGCTGCTGGTCAGAGTTCTACAATAACTGGAACTTTAGCTGGACAAATTATCATGGAAGGCCATTTAAATTTGAGAATTCAACCTTGGTTAAGGAGACTAATTACTAGATTATTAGCAATAATACCCGCATTTTTCACCATTTTATATTTTGGCGAAGATGCTTTAGGCGGTCTATTAATTTTAAGTCAGGTTGTATTAAGTTTACAATTAGGATTCGCAGTCATCCCACTCATCCACTTGACTTCTGACAAAAAAGAAATGAAAGATTTTACCATTAAAACCTGGATAAAGGTTTTAGCTTGGTTAAGTGCAGTAACCATTGTAAGTTTAAATATTAAACTAGTTGTTGAAGAGATTAATCTGTGGATAGCAGAAGCCGATGGTTGGTATATTTATGGCATAGTTATACCATTAGCTATTTTAATTGGGTTGTTATTGGTTTTTATTTTTATTTATCCTTTGATAATTAAAAATAAAAGAGTTGGGAATGTTCCTCATGGTGATGCATTAGAGATAGAAAATATAGATAAAATTAATTATAAACGAATTGGGATAACTGTAGATTTTTCTAAAGATGATAGAAATACTATTCGCCATGCTTTAATTCAAGGTGGTAAGGAGGCAAATTACTATTTAATTCATATTGTAGAAACTGCAGCGGCTAGGTATCTAGGATCAAATACAATGGATCATGAAACTCAGGCTGATAAAGAAAATTTAGAAAAATACAAACTAAATTTATCAGAATTAGGTTACTCAGCTACAATACACATAGGATTTGGGGCAACAGCAAATCAAATTGCAGAAATAACCAATAAAAATAATATTGAACTATTGGTTATGGGAGCACATGGGCACAAAGGTTTAAAAGATTTAATCTTTGGTACAACCGTAGATTCAGTTCGTCACAAAGTGATGATTCCAGTTTTGATTGTAAGATAAATAAGTTTAAAAAATGCTGAATACAAATTGCTTAACCGGGATTTTTAACAAAGAAATAACGATATTTGCAACATATTATGAAGAACGAAATACAGATTAAAAATAAAAGAGCATATTTTGATTACCATATTTTAGAAAGTTTTGTGGCTGGTATTGCATTACTAGGAACGGAGATTAAATCCATTAGACAAGGTAAAGCAAATATGTCTGACGCCTTTTGTATGTTTATAGGAAATAATTTATACGTTAGAAATCTTCATATTTCAGAATATAGCCATAGCTCTTTTCGTTTACATGATATTAAAAGAGATAGGGCTTTATTACTACATAAAAAAGAGCTTAAAAAGCTGAAAGTAAAGGGAGAAGAAAAAGGCTATACGATAGTGCCTTTAAGAATTTTTACCAATGAAAGAGGCTATGCAAAAATTGAAATCGCTTTAGCACAAGGTAAAAAAGAATTTGACAAACGCGATAGCATTAAAGAACGTGAAGGTAAACGCGAAATGGATAGAGCTATGAAGATTTAAACCCCCAACCCCCTAATAGTGGGCTTATATACAGAATCATAGTTCCCTTTAAAAGATTTAATGGCTACCAAGCTTGATCCCCAACTAATGGCACAAATCTAAAAGTATCTAATTCTATTCGATCGAAATCATTTTCGCTAACGCGGATAACAGTTATCATTTTCTGAGATTTTTCATCACCGACAGGTATAACCAATACACCACCAATTTTAAGTTGTTTTAATAAAATTTCTGGGACAAATGGTGCACCAGCTGTTACAATAATTTTATCATAAGGTGCATGTTCTGCTATACCTTTTGAGCCATCGCCTAAAAAGAAATAAGCTTT
>JBBSRF010000137.1:0-6924 GCA_038243335.1 Sphingobacteriales bacterium | reverse complement strand
TAGAGAACACTGATCATTGTTTTATCTGTGGAGATTATTTGCTAAATGGATCAATCAATGGCGCAATGAAAAGTGGAAAAGAGGCTGCAAAAGAAATAATTAATTCAAAATTATTAGCCCGATAATTAAACTTTATATCTTAATTTACAACAGGTTATTAAACATTAAGTTCACGCTTTCTAAATGCATTGATTACAATTGCCACTAATAATATTGCAGAGAAAGCATAACAAGTATATACAATCATCAAACCATCATTATTTTTGGCATTAGATACACTGATCGCCATCAAAGCCCAAATTCCAACCAAACCATATTCAGGCAGATTTCTTTTCCAAATCATAAAGAGATTAATCAGCCCCGCAACACTTATCATAATAATGGTCCAAGTAAGTGCTGATATTCCCCAGCCACTCCAATTAATTTTTGTTAAATATGCCGCCATATTAGCAACAAAAGCTACAGAAATCCAACCCAAATACAGGGTAAAAGGTAAGGCTACAAATAGATAGTTTTTAAATGAAAACTTGATTTGACCTGCATTAATATGAATTATAATTTTAGCTAAAGAAACGAATATAACAAGCATGATTAAAGCTGATATCGCTGGCAACTCATATAACCAAAACACTAGCCAAACTGAATTAGCTAAGCATGAGATTACAAACCACCATCCAATTTTTAAAAGCATAGAATTGTCAACATCTCTTTTAAATAAACCACGACCTGTATAAAAGACAAAGCCCAATAATCCCAAGTAAATTATTCCCCAAATAGAAAAAGCATATCCAGCTGGGGTAAATAAATTAAAGTATTTATCTGAAACCGTTTTATTATCGTTTCCATTAAATATTCCTGTATTAGAAAGATAATTCATAACAATTGTTGCTACAAATGCTACTCCATTAGCTATAGATATTATTTTTGTTTTCATACAATGAGCCTAATTATTTATTCAATTTACAAAAAAAGAAACCTAAAAATTAAAATTCAAAAATTAATCCAAATGATGGTATTAAATTCCCAGACTTATTTTTTAAAATAAATGGTATCCCATTTGAACCATTCATCTTCAAAGCGTTTCCATCAGATGTCAAAAATCCACTATTATCTGCTGTTCTTTCAAAAGTATATTTTGGAAAATTATCATTCTCCTTCTTTAAAATATTTTGAATATCAATATAAAAATTTAAAGCTGTTTTACTAAAGTTGATTCGCTTATCAACTCTAAAATCTAACTGACTAAATGAAGCTAATCTTTCGGTATTCAATCTATTGTAATCAATTATTCCAGTGCCTAAGGTTAAATAATTTTGTTGTGAGCTTTGAAAATCAAATGGTGTGTAAGGCGATCCGCCAGCATAACGATATTTCAAGCCAAAGTCCCAGTTCCGTTTTAACTTATAACCTAATGTTAATGACAATAAGCTCCTATTATCCCAAGAAGAAGAAATTAATTTTTGATCAAATCCTGACAACTTACTCACCACATAAGAATAACTTACTACATAGAAAAAATTATTAACCAACTTTTGCTGTACAAAAAATTCTAACCCATAAGTTTCTCCATCACCTCCACTTACTACTTGTTCGCTACCAACGGATGCATATTCTGCTCCCTGATTAGCTAGTGAAGTTCCATTTGCTACAGAAATTGGATAATTGATGTATTTTTTATAGAATGTTTCGAAAGTAAATCTTAAATCATTTCTAGGCAAAAACTGTGTGCCTAAAACATAATGTGTGGATTGAATATAGTCTAGATTTCTGTTTACTGCAGCACCCAAATTATTTAAGTATCCTAAAGTGGTGTATGTAGGTATTTTAAAGTAATTACCCACCGAAGCACTAATATCCCACTTTGGATTTAAATGATAAGCTAAAGATAACCTTGGAGATAAGGTTTTAAGTGGATTATTTCCACTTGAAGTAAAATTATTTAAATCCGTACGAATACCTGCAGATAATAATAATTTCTCCTTAAATAAGTTCTTTGAAGATTGAAAAAATGCCCCATATTTAAAGAAATTAATATCATTATTAAAACGAATTACTCTTTCTGGAGCAGTAATATTTCCTTGCCCATCTCTTAATTCTGTAGAGATTTTATTGAATAGTTCAGCATTGTAACCTACATATTGAGCCATTACTCCAGCAGACAACTTCCATCCATTAATAAATTTATTAATGTCAAATCTGAATTTATTTTCAATTTCTTGAGACTGTACTTTTAATATCCTTCTACTTTCAATTTGCTGTTCATCTTCAAATTTATCCAAACTATTGTCAAATATATTTCTACTTAGGGTAAAATTCAAAAAGCCATTCTTAATTTGACGATTTAAATTAAAACCTACAGTGTAATTCCACTGGTTAATGTATGGGGTTGATCTTAAAACGTAAGTATTTTCTAAAGTTGATTTTTTAGTAGGAGCAAAACTAAATCGATCTATAGCACCTAATCCAATAGCAGTCAATTTAGTTTTAGGATTGATTTGGTGTGTGATTTTATATTGAAAATCATCAAAATCTGGCCTAATTGGCAAATCAATTAATTTAAACAAAAAGCTGAGATAAGATTTTCTAGCTGAAGCTAAAAATGTGGTTCTTTTTGAAAGTGGCCCCTCTAAAGTAACTGCAGTTTCTGTAAAGCTAACTCTAGCATTACCAGCAAATCTTTCTGTGTTTCCGTCTCTTTGTTTAATCACAAAAGTGGAGGCTAATGGATTGTCATATGTAGAATCGAAAGCTGAAGAACTTAACTTTAAGCTTTCTATAAAAGACACATTCAATATCCCTTGTGCGCCACCAGAACTACCCTGAGTTTGAAAGTGATTAAGTACTGGGATTTCTATTCCGTCTAAATAATATACGTTTTCATTTGGTGCACCACCTCTAATTATAATATCATTTCTCTCCCCTACACCATTACTAACCCCAACACCAGGTAGGGTTTGCACAACCTTAGAAACATCAAAATTACCGCCCGGACTACTTTTAATCTCCTCTGTAGTTAATTGCTGAACGGATAGAGGTGTTACCATATCTGTAGCTACGGCAGACTTACCTTTTCTAAAAGTAACTTGAACTTCGGCTAAATTAGTTAACTGTGTTTCTAAACCAAAATTTACCAATTGAGGATTTCCACTACCTACAACAATGTTATATTTTACTTGAGTAACGTAACCAATATTATTGGCAGAAATTTTATAAGTACCTACTGGTAAAATAATCCGAAAACGACCAGAAGTATCACTTAGTATATTTATTGAAAGCTCAACAATAGTTATGGTTACACCAGCTATAGATCTTCCAGTATTTACATCCTGTATTGTGCCTGTTATTAATCCAGTTTGTTGAGCAAATATAGCATTGATGTTAAATAAAAATACAAGAATTAAAAAGTAAATAGTTTTCAATTTTTTTATTTTAAAAGTTATAAATAATTTTCAAATATAAAGGTTTAACATGCTTTTTAAACTTAAGAAAGTCTTTAAAACACAATACCTGTTTAAAGTTTTTAAACAGGTATTGTGTTAGACATTAATTATTTATTAAAATTAGCGTAATAGAACTTGATCAATTACATGTATAACACCATTTGTAGTAACAAGGTTTGCTTGTGTAATAGCAGATGCTGTTGAATTTTTATTCCCCTTAACTTTAGCTCCACCAGTTAATGTAATAGTAACCATACCTCCATTAACAGTAGTAGGCTTCAAACCTTCAGACAAATCACTTGAAAAAACTCTACTTCCTACAACATGGTAAGTAAGAATTGATGCTAAAACTGTAGGGTCTGCAGCCTGTATAGCTGCAATTGTAGGAAAGCCAGCAGTGATAAATGCTTGATTAGTTGGTGCAAATACAGTGAATGGTCCAGCTCCAGAAAGTGTACCTGCAAGATTAGCTCTTACAATTGCAGCTACTAAGTAAGTAAAGTTAGGATTACCTTGTGCAGTTTCTACGATATTGCCAGATGGTGGCATTAATACTGTGTTAACTACATGGATTACGCCATTGCTAGCATTAACATCTGCTTGAATAACTTTAGCACCATTTACAAAAACTCCAGTTGAACTTTTTGTAATAAAAACATTCTTTTCAGCAAGTGTAGGAACTGGAGTATTACTAGCAGTTGCAATTGCCGAAGAAACAACTTTTTGTCCTAAAACATGATAAAGTAAAATGTTTTTCAAAGTCTGTACAGGAAGAGCGTTAATTTTAGCTTCTGTATCCAATCCTGCAGCAATAAATGCTTCATTATTTGGCGCAAAAACGGTAAATGTGCCAGCACCACCTAAAACTGTTGCTAAATCAGCTTTTACTAAGGCAGATTTAAGTAATGAAAAATTACTATCTCCTATTACTATATCTGCAATAGTTTTCTCTTTTGGTACATTAACTTTTTCTTTTGTACAAGCACCCAAAAGGACTGTTGCTGCCATTGTTAAAATTAAGGCAGACTTTTTAAATGAATTTAAGTTTAAAGTTCTCATAATATTATATTTTGTTTTTTAGTACACTTATATACGAATAATCATCCCAAATGGTTTTAATGTATACTAATTTTTTCATTTCTTTCAAAAAAATATTCATAAATAGTACATTTTAACACTTATTAGTGTTAAATTCGTATATAATTAAATTAATTATGTATTACAATTTAACAACAGATTTACTAGGGTTAATAAAAGTTTATGAAGAGGAGACTCAAATAGATAATCCAGATGTTTACTTATTTGGACAATGGTTAAATGAGTACGTAAAAAAAAATGGGCAAGGAAAATCTTTAGAACCAGAATGGGAAGGTAAGTCTAATGGAAGATCTGCAGATAGCTTAATTAATACATCATTAGTGCATTTATATAGATATGCAAAATTGCAAGCTAAAACTGCAATAATCAATACCGAATTTTCTACACCTGATGATTTTATTTATTTAATTAATCTAACTTCATTTGGAAGTATGACCAAAACAGCATTAATTAAATTAAACGTTCATGAAAAATCTGCAGGCATTCAAATTGTGAATAGATTAATTACAAATGGATTAGTTCAACAAAATGAAATAGATAGCGATAAAAGAAATAGAATAATCAGTATTACACCAAAAGGTAGATCAGTATTAGCTGAAAGTATTGATCATATTAGACAAGTTTCTAAAAATGTAACAGAACCACTTTCTGAAGAGGAAAAAATGGATTTAATCAGGTTACTTACTAAACTTGAAGATTTTCATAAGTCTAAATCAAAAAGCTTAACTAATTTTTAAATTTTTTATTAATTGGTTAACAATTGAAGAGAATCTGTACCAATTCTGCTCTTTAACCAAAATCTTAATCTTTCTTTTTCTTTTATCGCCAAACTTTTTTTAAAATTAACAACTGCCATTGTGATGGTGTCTTTACGATTATTGTCCAATCTATTAATCACAATATTATCAATGCTGTAACTCAATAGTTCGGGGTATAATGCTTTTAGCTCTTGCTTCAAATCTGGAAGTATTAAATCGATTTTCTTACTTTTCTGGATTTTTATAGAATCTCCTTGATAAACAGATTCCAAAATACTGGCTTTAATTTGAGAAATATCAATTTCATTTTTGGCATCAAGACCTTGTTTAATTACTAGTTTAGTGCCTTGTAAATTATAGTTCTCAAGTTTAGATTGTAGTGATTTTAGTTGTTCATTATCAATTTGCTTACCTAATAGCAGTAAATCTATTTCATTTCCTGCTCTACTATACTTAAAATTTTTAGAAATTACTTGTGTGTTAATAAAGTTAAGCTCATTTTGGATAAATACTTTAGCGTTTGTTTCAAAAATACTTCGATCAACAATTCGATACGCTAAAAATATACTTGGAGTAACCGTTACAATAACAATAATTAAAATATACTGGCGAACTTTTTTTTCATAAGCTTTATCTTCAAATTCTTTCTTATGAAATTTCATATATCGAACAATCACATAAGTACCGAGGCAAATAAAAATACTATTGATAAAGTATAAATACAATGCACCCAAAAAGAAGTATAGATTGCCTGTAGCTATACCAAAACCTGCCGTACATAATGGAGGCATTAAAGCTGTGGCAATTGCAACCCCAGGAATTACATTACCTTTTTCTTTTCTTGTTACCGCAATAATACCTGCCAATCCGCCTAAGGCAGCAATAAAAACATCCCAAATGGAAGGAGAGGTTCTAGCTAATATTTCTGATGATGCATCATGAAGGGGAGTAACGTAAAAGTAGAGAGTTGAAGTTGCAATACCAATTACAGTTGCAATTGCCAAGTTTCTTGCTGCTTTCTTAACTAATTCAAAATCATTTATTCCAATTCCTAATCCAACACCCATTATCGGACCCATTAAAGGAGAAACAAGCATCGCACCAATAATTACTGCTGTTGAGTTTACATTCAAACCAATAGACGCAATAAATATGGCAAATATCAATGTCCATAGATTAGCACCTTTGAACTCTACATTTTTCATGATAGACTGAAATACTTCAGATTCTTCAACACTATCTTCATGCAAGCTAAACCTGTAAGTAATAAATCTTTTAAAAAGTTTTATAACTAATTTCATAATAGCAAGGTAAGTTTTTTGTGTAATTATTTTAGGTAGATTTAAAATAGTTATCATATAATTTAATTAGATAAAACCAAGATTTTTGATCATATTAACTAAACATAAAAATATTCTTACACAAAAAAACCTTAGACAAAAAAATCTAAGGTTAATTTCAGAAATTAATTATTATTTCTTTTCATAATAAGTTTCAGCTAATAATAATGCTTTATAGGCATTAACTACGCCTCCGCTAACAGATATATCTGCAAAAGGAACACGAACATTTTCTCCCTTTTCATTCTTATATTTAACTTTATGATCTACTTTAACAACAGACTTCAT
>JBBSRF010000136.1:0-7069 GCA_038243335.1 Sphingobacteriales bacterium | reverse complement strand
GGGGTGGCGCTCAAGGCGGCCGGCACCGTCGCCGGGGTCGGGGACCTGGTGCAGACCCGCCGCAACGCGTGGGACCTCATCCGGGACGGCGGCCGTGCGGTCGCCCACCGGGAGGTGTGGTGGGGCGGGGGGCGCGGCGGCAGGGTTGGCGGCCAGGGTTTCGAGAATGGCAAAAGAAGTAGTGGGCACGGCGGCGCTGGAAAAACGGCAGAAGCAATTTCCGAAAGTTACTTCACGCTTAGGGGGAGGTTTGGGCTATAAAGCACCTACTATTTTTACTGAAGAAAGTGAGCGTATTCAATACGAAAATGTTTTACCTATTGATTCTAAAACTAATATTTTAGAGAAAAGTTATGGCGCAAATTGGGATATCAATTATCGCACTGCATTGTTTAATCAGCAAGTCTCTTTCTCTATCAATCATTTATTTTTCTTTACACACCTAACAGATCCATTACAACTTATTCCAGTTACTGGTGCTAATTTTAAGTTTATTAATGTTAATGGTAATTTAGAAAGTAAAGGAACTGAAACGAATGTTAAATTAGGTTATCAAGATTTTACACTATTTTTTGGCTATACATTTACAGATGCAAAACAATACCAGAATAAGATGAAGTTTGATAACCCATTAACAGCAAAACATAGAGTGAATGCTGTTTTAATGTATGAGGTTGAAGATAAATGGAAAGTTGGATTAGAAGCTTATACCTTTAGTAAACAAAAACTAAGTGATGGTACGATTGGTAAAAACTATGTGATTACAGGCTTAATGGCTGAAAAACTTTGGGAGCGATTCTCAATTTATATCAACTTTGAAAACTTTACAGATACCCGTCAAACTCGTTTTGATACTATTTATACAGGTTCAATCAATAATCCGAAATTTAAAGATATTTATGCCCCTCTTGACGGTTTCGTGATGAATGGAGGGATTAAATTCAGGTTATAATTTTATAAAAGAGCACTGCAAAATTCATTGTATTGCTCTTTTATTTAGATTCAAAATTATGATGTTTGCGGTAAATTTATTTCTGAGTTATGTGAATAAGGAACTTTTGCTAATTTCTCTTGCTTTAGATAAGCTTCTTTTCCAAGTTTTTTAAGCATGCGATAATGTGATGCTAAAGCATTCATAAATGTAGGGCTTTCAATATATGGAAGATTAAACTCTAACGCAGTTTCCTTTACTATTTTACCGATTGCAGGATAATGGATATGACAAATTTTAGGGAATAGATGATGTTCTACTTGTCTATTCAATCCACCACATAAAAAACCTGCTAATTTGCTGTCTACTGCAAAATTTGCTGTTGTCATCATTTGATGGGCAGCCCAAGCTTCCTCTATATTACCTTCTTCGTTAGGTAAAGGGAAAGTCGTACCTTCCACAACATGTGCCAATTGAAATACAAGTCCTAATACTAAACCTTGTGCAAATTGCATCGCTAAAAAGCCAATTATAAATTGCCACCATGTAATATTTAATACAACAAGTGGTAGAATAATAAATAAGAAATAGTATAAAAATTTAAAGAAAAATAAGTTAAAATATTCTATTTTAGGATGATTAGCTACTTGTGAGCCGATTTTAGTTTGGAAGAATTTTTTATAATCTTTTCTAAAGACCCAAGATAACATCGCTAAACTATACAAGCCAAAAGCATAAATATGCTGGTAACGTTGAATCTTATTTACAGGCTCTTCTTCAGAAAATCTAATTAAACCAGGTGCAACATCAATGTCTTCATCATGCCCTGCTATATTGGTATAAGTATGGTGAACTATATTATGACAAATACTCCATACATAAGCGCTTGCGCCAATTAAACTAAACAAAAAGCTAAAAATTTGATTTACAATTGGTTTGTCTGAGAAAGCCTTATGTATAGCGTCATGACAAATATTGAAACCTACAAATGCGCCAAAAACACCTAAAAGTATGGCTAGGCTAACCATAATAAGTGGTGCAAAATTGCCTAACAAAATCAATAAATATAAAGTGATAAAAGTACCCAAAAAGAAAATGGCTTTAAACCACATTGCTCCATTTGCATGTACACTAAGGTTGTTGTTATCAAAATGCTCATCAACACGTTTACGTACAGTGGCGTAAAATGTAGATTTGTTTGCGTTTGTAAACTTAACTTTCTTTATCATATTAGGTGTAAAGTGTGATTTATAGAGTTTGTAATAATTTAGCTAATGTACTTCAATTAAATTATTTCTAATAATAATTGTCATTTTAATTTCATAAAAAAGTCGATATTATGTACGAGTATTTAGCTGTTTTAGTTTTATTATGATTAAAACATTACTTATCGGTTGGGATTAATTTAAGGATAAGAACACTCATATAAGTTGTGATACATAAAAATAACTGTATAAATTTAAATGGATTAAAAGTCACATATTTACACCTCAGAAAACATTAAATTGATTTTAGAATGTTCAAAATTAAACCACTTCTAATCACTACATTTTTAACTTTTATAGTATTTGTTGCTAATGCACAAGATACTACCCAAAATATAATTGCTAATAGGTATAATAGTATTGAACAACAGAGAAAACCATATGTAATTCTTATTTCTATTGATGGTTTCAGATGGGATTTGGCTGATAAATATCAAGCGAAAAATTTAATCGAGTTAAGAGAAACTGGTGTGCAAGCAGATTATCTCCTGTCTTCTTTCCCTTCTTTAACTTTTCCAAATCACTATAGTATTGTAACTGGTTTATATCCATCTCATCATGGTATAGTTGATAATATCTTTTATGATAAAAATAGTGATGTTTTATTTAAAAGGTCTGATAAAAAGATGGCAATAGATAGTTCTTGGTATGGCGGTAAGCCGCTTTGGGTACTGGCGGAACAGCAGAAAATGTTAAGTGCTATATTTTATTGGCCAGGTTCAGAAATTAGTATGGATGGCATACGACCAACTTATTATTACAATTATGATGAAGTAATTCCGATAGAAAGTAGAATTAACGTTGTTAATAATTGGTTGAGACTTCCTGAAGAAAAGCGGCCACATTTTATCGCATTATATTTTCCGCAAGTAGATAAAGCTGGACATAATTATGGAGTAGATTCAGAGCAAACTAAAGCCGCTGTAGAATTAGTGGATGCTGCTATAGGGAAAATAGTAGAAAATGCTAAAGCAACTGGATTGCCGGTTAACTTCATTGTATTGTCTGATCATGGAATGACGAATGTTGATCGAAATAATACGATTTCTTTGCCTTTGGCAATTGATTTAAATCAATTTAAAGTTCCCATAGGGACTTCGTTATTACATCTTTATGCTAATAAAAAGAGAGATATTAAACCAACTTATAAGGCCTTAAAGCTAGAAGCTAATGATTATGATGTTTATTTGAGCAAAAATATCCCAAAAAAATGGCATTATAATAAAAAAGAAGATCAATATCGTAGAGTTGGTGATATTTTATTAGTGCCGCACTTGCCAAAAGTATTTAACATCAATGAAATAAAACCTTCTTTAGGTCAACATGGTTTCGACCCAGCTATTTCAGACATGCATGCTACATTTTATGCTTGGGGACCACAACTTAAATCAGGCTTAAAAATTACGGCTTTTGAGAATGTAAATATTTATCCATTAATTACTAAAATTTTAGGCCTAACCTACACTGAAAAAATAGATGGTAAAGAAAAAATTTTAGCACCTATATTGAAATCAGTTAATTAACTAATCACATCAGTAACAATTTCGTGTTCTTGCATAATATCAAATTCAATTTTAGATATTTATATTTAATTACCAAAACCATAAAAAAATGAAGAAAATATTTTACGCTGCACTTATCACGTTAAGTGTGGGGAGTTTTGCAAATGCTCAACAAAGAACTCAAGGACAAGATCCCAATGGACCTAGAATGGCTGCTTCTGCTGCTTCAAAGAGTACTGGGAAAGACGAAGTAACAAAAATTAATACGAACATTGCCTCTAGAGAAATTGTTCCTGAAAGTGCAGTAATTACTAATCATTCGGTTACGATAAAAGGAAAAACTGTTCCATATAAAGCAACTACAGGTACTCTTCCAGTTTGGGATGAAGACGGAAAGCCTATTGCCGGTTTATTTTATACTTATTATGAGCGTAGTGACGTTTCTGTAAAAGATAAAGAAACAAGACCATTAGTAATTTCATTTAATGGCGGTCCAGGCTCAGCTTCTGTTTGGATGCACATTGCTTATACTGGCCCTGTAGTTTTAAATATAGATGATGAAGGTTATCCAATACAGCCATATGGATATAAAGAAAATAGCTCTTCAATTTTAGATGTTGCAGATATTGTTTATATCGATCCAGTTAACACAGGCTATTCTCGTATTGTTGGTAATACTCCAGGAAGTAAGTTTTTTGGTGTTAGAGCAGATATTAAATATTTAGCAGAATGGTTAAATACTTTTGTAACCCGAAATAACCGTTGGGCTTCTCCTAAGTATTTAATAGGCGAAAGTTATGGTACAACTCGTGTATCAGGTTTAGCATTAGAACTGCAGAGTAATCAATGGATGTATTTAAATGGTGTTATTTTAGTTTCTCCAACAGATTTAGGTATACAAAGAGGTACTGTAATGGATGCGGCTTTACGTTTGCCATATTTTGCAGCAACAGCTTGGTATCACAAAAAATTACCTGCAGACTTACAAGGTAAAAAACTAGAAGAAATGTTGCCAGAGGTAGAAAATTTCACCATAAACGAATTAATTCCTGCAATAGCTAAAGGTGGATTTTTACCAATGCCAGAAAAGCAAAAAATAGCAGCAAAAATGGCTCGTTATTCTGGTTTATCAGAAAAAGTATACATGCAAAATAATTTAGATGTTTCTACTAATTTATTTTGGAAAGAATTATTACGTGATCAAGGATTCACAGTAGGTAGATTAGATTCAAGATACAAAGGTATAGATAGATCTGATGCTGGAATGGGTCCAGATTACAATTCAGAATTAACATCTTGGCTACATTCATTTACACCAGCAATTAATATGTATTTACGTAATGAGCTAAACTATAAAACAGATTTAAAATACAATATGTTTGGCCCAGTTAGACCTTGGGATAATAGTGGTGACAATACTGGAGATAATTTAAGAGCAGCTATGGCGCAAAATCCTTCCTTAAATTTATTAGTGCAGTCTGGCTATTATGATGGTGCTTGTGATTATTTTAATGCTAAATATAACATGTGGCAAATGGATCCAAGTGGTAAATTAAAAGACAGAATGAGCTGGGAGGGATATGAAAGTGGACATATGATGTATCTGCGTAAACCAGATTTGAAAATGGCTAATGACCATATTAGAGACTTTATCCAAAAATCAATGCCAAAACCTGGTGTTGCAGCGAGATTTTAAAATACACTTAAACATTTAATAAAATCATCCAATGATAGCTGTATTAAACTACACTTTTGTTGGATGATTTTTTTATTCATAATTAGATATTGAAATTGCGTTTATAGTCATCAATATATTTTTTATTGCCTTGGAGTTTATCATGACATAAAATAATGCAAAGTATCTTTTAGCTACAATACCGTTTATTAGAATTTCATCACTTTAGTGAAAAGATTGTTGCTTTAATAATCTATCTACAATCAATTGCTGCTATTATTTACTTTGCGTTTAAAAGACAAAAGTTGTTATAAATAAGATTAGATAAATTATTTCCTGGCTAAGAATTTATATTATTGTTATTTACTCTTTTTTCCTAGTTCTATATTTTTTCAGTATTTTTGTAACCCACTTATGGAACAGATCAAAACATCATTCGATTTCGAAAAGCCTTTGGCTGATTTAATTCAACAAATTGAAAAGGTAAATCAAATTGCTGAGAAAACTAAAGTAGACATGTCTGCAACTTTAGCAGAGCTTGACGAAAAGGTAGCAAATACAAGCAAAGAGTTATACAGTAGTTTAACTGGATGGCAGAAAGTCCAAATGTCACGTCACGCAGAAAGACCACAAACTTTAGATTATATCAATATGATTTGCGATGATTTCATCGAAATGCATGGCGATAGAACAGTTGGTGATGATAAGGCGATTATTGGTGGTTTCGCTACTATAGACGGCCAAACTGTAATGATTATAGGTCACCAAAAAGGTAAAAACACTAAAGAGCGTCAATTTCGTAACTTCGGAATGGCAAATCCAGAAGGATATAGAAAAGCATTACGCTTAATGCGTTTAGCAGAAAAATTTAATAAACCAGTAATTTCTTTTATAGATACAATGGGGGCTTACCCAGGGTTAGAAGCAGAAGAACGCGGACAAGGTGAAGCAATTGCTCGTAATTTGTTAGAAATGTCTGTATTAAAAGTACCAATTATTTGTTTTGTAATTGGTGAAGGTGCTTCTGGTGGTGCTTTAGGTATCGGTATTGGAGATCATGTTTACATGTTAGAACATACTTGGTATTCGGTAATTTCTCCAGAATCTTGTTCTTCAATTTTATGGAGAAGTTGGGATTTTAAAGAGAAAGCAGCCGAATGTTTAAAGCTGACTTCAGAAGATATGTTCAAAAATAAATTGATTGATGGAATAGTAAAAGAACCATTGGGCGGTGCACACCAAAATCCAGAATTAATGGGTGAAACTTTGAAAGCACAAATTTTAAAAGATTTAAAAGAATTGACTAAGGTTCCTACTGATAAACTAATTGCGACAAGAATTGATAAATTCTGCGCAATGGGTGTAGTTGTTGAAGGTTAATTTTTCTTAATTATATTTAAAAACCCTTCTAATTTTATAGTTAGAAGGGTTTTTTGTTTTATTTAGCAATCATGTCGTGATCTCTTATTCGTAACGTCATCTCGACTTTATGGAGAGATCTAACTCGAGATGGATTCTCATAATAGATTTCTCCTCGCTACGCTGCGTTCGAAAGGATTGTTATGATAATTACAAATTTTAAGCTGCTATTTTATAGTTATTTTTAAAAGGTGTTTTGTTTTTTACAACCGCTGCTACTCGGAGTACTATTTTATTTCTGATTGCATTGAGGATACTCATGCTGTGTTTACCCTCG
>JBBSRF010000135.1:0-7085 GCA_038243335.1 Sphingobacteriales bacterium | reverse complement strand
TACGCTGATATCAAAAAATAATACCTTTCAAAAATCGTACAACGTAAATAAAAATCATGTTTAAGAAATTTATAGATAGACCAGTTTTATCGACTGTAATATCGATTATCATAGTGATACTTGGAATATTGGGGTTAATGAATTTGCCTGTATCTCAATATCCAGAAATTGCCCCACCAACTGTACAAGTGTCTGCATCTTATCAAGGTGCAAATGCAGATGTGGTGATGAATAGTGTAGTTATACCATTAGAAGAACAAATAAATGGAGTAGAAGACATGACTTACATGACTTCGAGTGCAAATAATGATGGCTCAGCTTCTATAACTGTAAATTTTAAATTAGGTACAAATGCAGATTTAGCTGCAGTAAATGTACAAAATAGGGTAGCTAGAGCAAGTAGCTTATTACCTGCAGAGGTTACACGTTCTGGTGTAGTTACAGCCAAAAGACAGGCAAGTAATGTGCTAATTTTTGTTATCCATAGTGATGACCCTGCCTACGATCAAACCTTTCTGCAGAACTATGCGAACATCAACATTATTCCGCAAATTAAAAGGATAACTGGTGTTGGAGATGCAAGTTCATTTGGACAAATGGATTATAGCATGCGTATTTGGCTAAAACCAGATGTGATGGCCACTTATGGTCTAGTTCCTAGTGACGTGAGTGCTGCATTAGCAGAGCAAAACGTAGAAGCTGCACCTGGCCAGTTTGGTGAGCAAGGAAATCAATCTTTTCAATACACTATTAAATATACTGGTAGGTTAAAAAGCGAAAACGATTTTAGCAATATCATCATTAAAGCAAGTGCAGACGGACAAGTTTTGCGATTAAAAGATATAGCACGTATAGAGTTAGGTGCCTTAAGTTATGCTAGTACTTCTAAATTTAACGGTAGATCATCAATTGGTATTGCAATTAATCAAACAGCTGGTTCTAATGCAAAAGAGGTAATTGAAAATTCTATAAAAACATTGCAAGAAGCCTCTAAAACTTTTCCAAAAGGTATTGAATATTCATCCTTAGTAAATGTAAATGATTTCTTAGATGCTTCCATTCAAAAAGTAATTCACACTTTAATTGAAGCCTTTATTTTGGTTTTTATAGTGGTATTCATCTTCCTACAAGATTTCAGATCAACATTAATTCCTGCAATTTCAGTTCCTGTTGCAATTATTGGAACTTTTTTCTTCCTCAATTTATTTGGTTTCACAATTAATTTGTTAACCTTATTTGCCTTGGTTCTTGCCATTGGTATTGTGGTAGATGATGCTATTGTTGTTGTAGAGGCCGTACATTCCAAACTTGATAGTGGTTATAAATCTGCTAAAAAAGCTACAGTAGATGCGATGGAAGACATTACGGGTGCAATTATTTCCATTACTTTGGTAATGGCTGCGGTATTTGTTCCGGTAAGTTTTATTGAGGGTTCATCAGGTGTGTTTTATAAACAATTTGGTTTAACATTGGCTATTGCGATTATCTTATCTGCTGTTAATGCTTTAACGTTAAGTCCGGCATTGTGTGCTATACTATTAAAACCTCATAAAGATGACCATGATAAACACAAAAATTTTGCTAAACGTTTTTATGTAGCATTTAATACTTCGTTCGATTTAATGACCAATAGATACAAGAAATCTGTTTCATTTTTGTCTGCCAAAAAATGGATTGTAGGTGTAGGTATTTTAGCGTTTACAGGCATTTTAATATGGACGATGAATACCACGCCCAAAGGTTTTGTTCCCAATGAAGATTTAGGTGTAATTTTCTCTGATATTTCGATGCCAGCAGGAACTTCAAAAGAAGAAAGCAATATTATTATTACTAAAATTGACAAAATTGTTAGGGATATACCTGAAGTTCAAAGTGCATTAAGAATTGTTGGAAGAAGCTTAATAAGTGGATCTGGTAGTTCTTACGGGATGGTTATTTCACGCTTAAAACCATGGGATGAAAGAGAACGTGATGTTAAAGCTATTATTGGAGAATTATTTGCTAAAACAGCTGGAATAAAAGGAGCAAAAATAATTTTCTTTGCCCCACCAACCATTCAAGGTTTTGGTACTAGCGGTGGTTTTGAATTTCAATTACAAGACAAAACCGGAGGAGATATTAATAAATTTAATGATGTTGGTAATGCATTTTTGGCTGCTTTAGCCAAGCGTCCAGAAATTCAATATGCCTCAACTTCATTTAACCCAAATTTCCCTCAATATCAAATTGATGTGAATGTGGCTAAAATTAAACAAGCTGGTTTAACTGTTACAGATGTTTTAAGTTCATTGCAAGGTTATTATGGCGGTGTTTATGCCTCAAACTTCAACAAGTTTGGTAAGCAGTTTAGAGTGCTATACCAAGCAGATGCAAAATATCGTGATAATCCAGAAAGTTTAAACAGTATATATGTTCGAAACAACAAAGGAGTAATGGCTCCAATAGGGGAATTTATTAATCTAAAAAAGGTTTATGGGCCACAAGCTATTTCTCGTTTTAATTTATATACTTCTATTGCAGTAACAGGTTCTCCGAATGCTGGTTTTAGTTCTGGAGATGCTTTAAAAGCTGTGCAAGAAGAAGCTGCTTTACATTTGCCTGCAGGTTATGGTTATGAGTTTTCTGGTTTGTCTCGAGAAGAGATGGCCGGCGGAAATCAAACTATTTTTATCTTTTTGCTTTGTGTAGTTTTTGTTTATTTCTTGCTTGCTGCACAATATGAAAGTTATATCCTACCATTATCGGTTTTAATTTCTTTACCTATTGGATTAGCTGGGGTATTTATTTTTGATAAAATTTTTGGAGTAGACAATAACATCTACACACAAATTACGCTGATTATGTTGATAGGCTTATTGGCTAAAAATGCAATTTTAATTGTAGAATTTGCAATTGATAGACGCAGAAAAGGGATGTCTATAGTAGATGCAGCTATTGAGGGTGCAACTGCTCGATTAAGACCAATTTTAATGACATCCTTTGCATTTATACTAGGTATTTTACCATTAATGCTCTCTACAGGAGTTGGTGCTGCTGGAAATAAATCTATTGGTACAGGTGCGGTAGGAGGAATGTTGATCGGTACATTATTTGGAATTTTTGTAGTTCCAGCACTATTTATCTTTTTCCAAACATTGCAAGAAAAGATCAGTAATAAATCTCCTTTTGATGAAGGTGTAGATTTAGAGACAAAATTAGAATTTCCAAAAACTGATACGCGTGAGCATTAAGAATAGAGAAAATATGAAATTAATAGCTAAAAGTTCATTTTTAATGATCGGTATTGCGATACTTACTTTAGGGGCATGCATATCTCAAAAATATGAAATTCCAAAAGTAACTACTGAGCATTTATATCGAGACCATACAATTACAGATACTACAACAATTGCCAACCTACCTTGGCAAAGCTTATTTGCTGATACAGAGTTACAACTATTGATACAAGAAGGTTTAAATCAAAATTTAGATTTGAAACAAGCCATAGAGCGTATCAAAATTGCTGAAGCAAATTTAAATCAAAGTCGTTCGGCATTGTTTCCAAGCTTGCAAGCTGATGTTTCAGCAAGTGATAATAAACAATCTAAAGCTGGTTTAAATTTTCCATCAGGCGTAAATATTAACTTAGAAACACAAACTTACAGAGCGCAATTGAGTACCAGTTGGGAAGCTGATATTTGGGGTAAATTGAGTAGTGCCAAAAGATCGGCGTATGCTAGCTTATTACAGAGTGATGCTGTTAAAAGAGCAGTTCAAACACAACTGATCTCAAATATTGCTAATACGTATTATAATTTGTTAGCCTTAGATAAACAATTGAAAATCACTATGCAAACTATAGAAAGCAGAACAACTAATGTTGAAACCATGAAGGCGCTAAAAGAGGCTGCAAGAGTAAATGGTGCAGCTGTTGTACAAAGTGAAGCTAATTTATATGCAGCAGAAGTTACTTTGCCAGATTTAAGAAGAAGCATTAGAGAGACGGAAAATGCGCTAAATGTTTTATTGGCAAGAGTTCCACAAGCTGTTAAAAGAACAAATTTAGATAGCCAAACTTTGTATACTAATTTACAAACTGGTATTCCTGCACAACTGCTTCAAAACCGTCCAGATGTACAAGCCGCAGAATATGGCTTTAGAGCTACTTTCGAAAATACTAGAGTAGCCAAGGCATATTTTTATCCAGCTTTAACATTAACTGCGAGTGGTGGTTTATCTACTCTACAGTTAAAAGATTTTTTTAATAATGCCGTTTTTTTTAATTTAGTAGGTGGTTTAACTCAACCTATTTTTGCCAAAGGCCAAAATAAAGCTCGACTAAAAATTAGTCAAGCACAGCAACAACAAGCATTATATGCTTTTGAACAGGCGATGTTAGTAGGTGGACAAGAAGTGTCTAATGCATTGTATGCCTACCAAACTGCTTCAGAAAAGGAAGTAATTAGAGCTAAGCAAATAGCTTCTTTAAGAAAAGCGGTAGATTTTACACAAGAGCTATTGAGATATAGTTCTGCAACGAATTATACTGATGTTTTAACTTCAGAACAAAGCTTACTAACAACACAACTGAATAGTGTGAACGATCAATTGCAACAATTACAGTCTGTTGTTAATCTATATCGTGCCTTAGGTGGCGGATGGAAAGAGAAATAGAAATAGAAATAGAAAATACACACAAGTAGGCTCGATTTTAATTGAGCCTACTTTTTGCTTAAAATTTATTTGATATCATAATGAGTTAAACTATTTATCAATTTTACAAATTGAAAAAATATGTATTGTAGCGTAATTTGCGTAATGCTCGTTTAATTAAAGAAACAAGTTCATGAATAAAGAAAACTACCTTCTTATCTTATTATTAATTATAACCTCATTTACCTCTTGTAAAAAAGATGATCTTGCTTACAGAAGAGATTTTGAGAAAAGCTATAGCGCTTGGTCAAGTTTTAAAAAGGCAACTCATAATTCTTACCGTTACACGATAGCGTTTGGTTCTTGGACTGGTTACGGTACCGAAACTACGTTTACCATAAATGATGGTAAGGTGGTGAAACGTTCTTTTGTAGCTAAAAATATAGAGCGTACATCAAATCAACTTGTGATAGTGGAGCAATGGGATGAAGAAGAAGCAAAATTAAACACTCATCAAACTGGATATCCTGTAATAACTTTGGATGAAATTTACCAAAAGGCAAAGACAGAATGGTTAACAAAAAGAGCAAATGCTAAAACTTATTTTGAGGCTAATAATAATGGTATGATTTCTTCTTGTGGTTTTGTAGAAGATAACTGCGCAGATGATTGTTTTAATGGCATAACAATTACTAATATAACAAAGTTGTAAGCTTTACAAGTTAGGAAAAGTATATCCAGGGTGTATTACTAATTTATATCCACCTTCCGTGTAGGTTAAGAAATTGAATTTGAATTGGTTTGCATGGGTATAAATATAAAAAAGCTTGAGCCTAGACCTAAAGTACTTTCAAATCCAATTCTTCCGCTTTGTAATTCTATAAACTCTTTACATAAAGCTAAGCCTAATCCAACTCCTTTTTCATTGTTGGTACCATAAGTAGAATTAACCTGAATAAAGAAAATATCCTTTTGTTTAGCTTCGGAAATTCCATTACCATTATCTACAACGGTTATTTTACAATCATCATCAATTAACTCAGCTATAATTTTTACGCTTCCTCTTTGTGGTGTAAACTTAACTGCATTGCTAATTAAATTACGTAAAATGAGCTGTAGCATATCTACATCAGCTATTACATTGATATCCGCCGCTATATCATAGGTTAATGTGATTTCTTTTTTTGATGAAAATAGCTTCTCCATCTCTAGTGTGCTTTTCAAAGTTTCTAATAAATTTACATTTGACAATTGTAAACTTGTACCAGACATTTGAGATTTAGACCAATATAGGAGGTTAGATAACATTTCCAATGCATTTGTAGTAGACTTAAGTAATGCATTTTCTAATAATGGTCTTTCATTTTTTTGAATTTCATTTGTAGCTAGCAATTCTAAATAGCTTTTAATATTAACTAAGGGAGCTCTTAAATCATGTGAGATGATAGACATTAATTTGTTTTTTTCTGCATTGCTCTGTTCAAGTTGCTCATTTTGTAAAGAAATTTTAACTCTTTTACTTTCAATAGCTCTATTTTTTTCTTCAGTGATTTCGCGTTCTCTGTCGTAACTTTTTCTGATAAAATGAATGATCAGATAAATAACGATAACAGGCATTGGGAAAGCGGTAATTCTATCAATAAATTGTCCCTTACTTGCTTCAAATGGATGTTGTATTAAACTTGGGTTTAAATATCCAATGAAATGGACAGCCATAAAACAAAATAAATAGATTAAAAGCCAATTAAAATGTTGTGTGTATGGAGAGATCGCAAATACAATTAATAAATAGGCTGGCCATATTAGGTCTGTTGAACCATTGATGCCGGAGTTTGAAAAATAATTTAAACCAAAAACAACAATGCCAATTAAACCAAATATAATACTGTTATGCTTTTTGGCCTTAAACCGAGAATAATAATATTGATGGACATAAAAAAATAAGAAAAAAATCACAGAAAAAGCAGAAATATATAAACCTGCATAGAAATTATAAGGAATGTAAACAATGCATAACGCAATTAAGCCAATGCTGATGCCATGAAATATTCTGCTTTCTAAACTGAATAAAATAGGACTCCCGATTAATTTTTTAAGCAAGCTATTTTCACCACTTAAAACATTTAGGATATCATTATAAAATTTAGACATGTATAAATTGATAATACTTATAGAGGTAAAACTTTTATGAAAATTATGAATATAAAACTAATTAAAAAATTGATTTTTTGGGTTTTTTTAAGATATATTTTCAATCCTAATTTATTACAGTAGTGTAATTATAAACCAAAAGAATCTAAGATTTCATTAAAAATTTATTGGTATTAAGATATGCTTTTTACAAGCAAGATAGAATTTAGCACATGGAATTAAAATCTTATTTTAAAAATTTCATTATGATTTAAATTAATCGATAAATAATCCGCTATAAGTTTTAGTAATGAAAGCGCAAT
>JBBSRF010000134.1:0-7088 GCA_038243335.1 Sphingobacteriales bacterium | reverse complement strand
CTTTGTTATTCAAAAATGCACTAGTTATTCCATCACAACTATTAGATTGAACTGCTACCATTCTAGGTCTGTGACTTCCTATCCAACCCATACTTTCCATTTCTTCAAATGCTTTCCAGATACCAATTAATCCAGTGCCACCACCCGTTGGGTATAAAATAACATCTGGTAACTTCCAATCAAATTGTTCAGCAATTTCATAACCCATAGTTTTTTTTCCTTCTAATCTATAAGGCTCTTTAAGTGTGGAAATTTGAAACCAATTATTTTCTGTAGACAATGCACCAACAATTTTACCACAATCACCTATATTTCCATCAATCTCTGTTAGTTTGGCACCATATAATCGACACTCATCTTTAAAAACTTTTGGGGTATCTTTTGGCATAAAAACATGCGCTTTCATATTCCCTCTAGCGCAATAAGCAGCAAGTGCACCTCCAGCGTTGCCTGCTGTAGGGATGGAAACTTCCTTGATGTCTAATTCTTTTGCTTTTGATAAAGCCGCACTTATTCCTCTAGCTTTAAATGAACCTGTTGGATTACCTGATTCGTCCTTCCAAAAAACATTTTCTTCGTTACCTTTGTATTTTAAATTTTTAAGTGGAATGATTGGAGTAAATCCTTCACCCATGGTAATTATATTTTCTGGATTAACAACAGGAAGAAAAGCAGAATAGCGCCACATGGAATAATTATTTTTATCAAACATTTCATTCGGGCTTTTCTTATGAGTATCGTATCTTGCAAATAAAGAAGATAAACAGTTTTGGTTTAAACAAACAGTCTGGATAATGTTTCCAGCATATTTTTCGCCACATGCAGGACATTGTAAGTCCTTAAAAAGAGAATTCATAATGTTTTATAATTAATCCTCAAAAGTATTTGCTTTATGCTTATAATGGTTATACAATTAATTGATGTCACATCGTTAAAAAAGATAACTACTTTTAAAAAAGCATAAATAGAAGAGTTACCTTTACCACATTAAATATTTTATTAAGTATGTTATCCTTACGTACCCTTGTATTTTTAGAAGTGGCTTCAAATTTGAGTTTTTCTAAGGCTTCAAAAAAGTTATTTATAAGTCAATCTGCCGTTAGCAGACATATTCAGATATTAGAAGCCCAGTATAATTGTGCGCTATTTGATAGACAAGGCAATACCATAAAACTTACTGAAATTGGAGAGAAAATTTATAACAATATTCAAGAGGCATTAAGTATTCAAAGAAAGATAGAATTTGATGTTAGCACTATTCACAATATGATTGCAGCAACAGGTAATTTAAAAATTGGCTCTAGTACTACAGTATCTCTTTATATTTTACCTAAAATTTTGTCTGATTTCCACAAAATTTTACCTAATATTCATATACAAGTTGTTAACAGAAATACAGAAAACATTGTTTCGGCTTTAATGAGCAAACAAATTGATGTTGGTATTGTAGAAGTTGAAAATAAAATTAATCAATTGAGTTATGATTACTTTACTTCTGATAAAGTAATTGCAGTATGTTCCAGTAAAAGTAGTTTATCAAGTAAAACGCATATTACTATTGATGAATTATTAAATACAGATACTGCATTAAGAGAATTTGGATCAGGAACTTTGTCAGCTCTATCTAGTGAGTTAATGAAGAAAAAAATAGCAATTACAGATCTTAAATCTAAAATTAGACTTGGTGGTACAGAAGCCTTAAAAAACTTTATTCTTGAAGATTTAAGTTTAGGATTTCTACCTCAAAAGGCTGTAAAGAGAGAGTTAAAATCTGGAGAATTAACTGAAATTCATATTGAAGGCTTAGAAATTAAACGTGATTTTTTTATTTTAACCAGATCTGGAGAAAACTTTGAATTAATTAAAAAATTTATACGCCACGCTAAAAAGCAGGTTTCAGAAGTAAATAAAATAGCTTAAAAATACAAAGAGCCTGTTTTATCATTAGATAAACAGGCTCTTTGTATTCATGCGGAGGAAGAGGGATTCGAACCCTCGGTACCGTTACCAGTACGACAGTTTAGCAAACTGTTCCTTTCGGCCACTCAGGCATCCCTCCGTATATTGTTCTACTTATTTCTCAAGCGTATATTTTTAGCAACTGAGAAGTTGTTCTATCCAGAACAACACTCTAAGTTATTTTATTTTCTTTTAACCATTTAAATCCTTCAATCGATTTAAAGAAATATTCTCTTTTTTGAGGTTCAGCTCGACTTAAATATTCTTCAAAATAATGAACCATAAATGGCAATCTACTTTTGGTAGATCTAACTTTACCAGAATTATGAATTTTTAAACGTCGGTCTAAATTTTCACAACTCCCATAATAATATTTAAGGTCCTTTAAACTTTTAAGTATATAAGTAAAATACATTATACAATTATAAGTAAAAGTTTAGCTCCGAAGGAGTCCCTTTGGGGCAAACTGTTCCTTTCGGCCACTCAGGCATCCCTCCATATTCTCAAAACATCCGTTTGAGGTTGTGCTAAAGGCATGCCTTTCTGCGGCACAAATATAGCAATTCATCTAACTTTGCAAAAGAAAATTATGTTGTTTCTGGATAATCTATTCGAACATGATAAATACTCATCAGCATCGTCTTGAATATCAGCTTTATAGTTTCTAAATCTTTTAACGTTAAATCGCAATTATCTAATTGATTTTGCTCTAATTTATAATTAATTATCCTTTCTACTAGTGCATTTATGTTATTAGCATCTGGATTTTTTAAACTTCTTGATGCTGCTTCTACAGAATCTGCCATCATCAAAACACCAGTTTCTTTAGAGAATGGGATTGGTCCAGGATATCTAAATATATTTTCATCAACAAATCGCTCAGGTGAGTTTTTTAAAAATGACTGATAAAAATAATCAACTCTAGCATTACCATGATGAGTTCTGATAAAATCAATCACATTTTCTGGTAATTTACTTTTACGTGCAATTTCTATTCCCTTATAAACGTGTCTTATGATAATTTGTGCACTTTGTTCATAGGGCAGTTTATCATGAGGACTTGTTGCTGTATTTTGATTTTCAATAAAATATTGAGGGTTTTCCATTTTACCAATATCATGATACAAAGCACCCGCTCTCACTAACAATGAGTTTCCGCCTATTTTAAAGATAGCTGCTTCAGCAAGGTTTGCAACCTGTAAAGAATGTTGAAATGTACCAGGAGCTTTAAAAGCTAAATCACGTAAAAGTTTATTATTTGTATTTGTTAACTCTATTAAAGCCACATCTGAAGTTATTCCAAAAACTCTTTCAAAAGCATAAATTAATGGATAAGCTAAAAGTGAAAGTAAAACACTAAATATGAAAGGTAAAAAATTAGCCCATTGTATTTGGCTAAAATCACCTTCTCTTAATAATGATATCCCTATAAAAGAGACAAAATAAGCAGCTAAAATAAAAGATGCCGAAATCAGTAATTGCTCTCTTTTTATTAAATTTTTAATGCTGTAAATTGCAATCATACCCGCTGTTACTTGATAAAATACGAATTCGAAGCTATTCGGAACAAAAAACCCAGCTACCAATATTACTAATAAATGAAGATTAAGTGCCAAACGTGTATCAAACAGTATCCTGATAATAATCGGAACAATACAGAAAGGTATGTAATATAAACTTGATAAATTTAATTTTATAGCCCAGGATAAAGCGACAAGCATAGAAGTTATCACAAGTAATAACAAGGAAATTTGTCTGTTATCTGCAAAAATGTCTTTCCTAAATAGAAAAAGAAAAACCATTAATAAAGTAATAATAAAGCCAACTAAAAATATTTGACCTAAATAAACAATATTATTATCACCAATTATTTTAGTTTGTACTTCGTAAGCTTCTTTGTAGGAAAGTAATTTTTGATAAACTTCATCATCGATCACACCGCCTTTTGCAACAATTAACTCACCCTTTTGCACTATTCCTTTGGTGGTGGATATACTATTTATTGAACTATTTTGAACTGTTGAGGTCAGCCTTTCATCATAAGTTATATTTGGTCTAATATGACTTTCGACTAACTCAACAATCATATCTCTAATTTTTAAATTTGGACTTTTGAAATTGGCTTTAAAATAATTTAGCGCACTTTCTGTTGTATAAACATCTTGAGAATTACTTTTAACTGAAACATTATTAGTTAATAAAGAAAAATCATAATACTTACCCCCTTGTTGATGCTTTGCATCTAAGCCAATTACACCTTTTGCATAAATAGCTTTGAGCATACTTAATGCTTCATTTTTATATCTCTCCTTTTCCTTTTCTAAAAATCCATCAGATTTCCATTTTACATCAAATTCATTTAAAAAAACATCAATTTGACCTTTAAAAATATCCTCATCATAGTTATAAATAGGTAGAATATTATTTAATGCTTCTTTTTTATCTATAGCAACTTGTGGAGTAGTTTTTAAAATCGCGAAACTAAATGGAGATATCAAATCTTTATTTTGCCAAGTTTTACTCTTTTCAAACTCATACCTAAACCTTGGTTGTCTTGGTAAGAAATAGGTAATTATGAGCATACAAACTACCATCATTACATATTTAATGTTAGTAGAATATTTGCGGTAAAGTACTTTTGGATTACTTTTAATTTTAGCCAAAATTTTGTGATTTGATTAACCCAAATTTAAGTTAATTTTTCCAATACTATTAGATGATGTGTTATAGAGTAATTAAAAGCACTTTATTACCTATTATCAATAGTTTTAATAATGTAAATAAACACAACTCTATGCTTAATTCAATAAATAAATTTCAATTTCAAACTGTAAATTGTACTGAACAATGCCACAGCTATAAGTCATAAAAGAATTTTGTTGCTCAAAATTATATTCAAATTCTTAAATTGCGCTAACCAAATATTTTAAAAAATAATATATGAGAGATGTAGTAATTGTTGCTGCGGTTAGAACGCCAGTTGGAAGCTTTGGTGGATCACTAGCTGGTTTTTCTGCCACACAACTTGGTGGTATCGCAATTAAAGCCGCTGTAGAAAAAGCAGGTTTAAAGCCAGAAAATATTCAAGAAGTTTACATGGGTAATGTTTTATCTGCAAACTTAGGTCAAGCACCAGCCACACAAGCTGCAAAATTTGCAGGTTTACCAGATTTACCTTCAACAACAATCAATAAAGTTTGTGCATCTGGCACTAAAGCAATTATGCTAGCTACGCAAAGTATCGCACTTGGCCAAAATGATATTGTAATTGCTGGAGGAATGGAAAGCATGAGCAATGTTCCTTATTACTTAGATAAGGCTAGAAATGGTTATCGCTTAGGCCATGGTCAAATTACTGATGGTTTAGTAAAAGACGGTCTTTGGGATGTGTATAACGATTACCATATGGGTTCTGCCGCAGAATTATGTGCAGAAACTTGTAACATTACTCGTGAAGACCAAGATAACTTTGCTATTGAGTCTTACAAAAGAGCACAGGCTGCACAAACTTCAGGTAAATTTTCTGATGAAATTGTTCCTGTAGAAATAAAAGATAGAAAAGGTAATGTCACTTTGTTTGATACAGACGAAGAACCTAATGCTGTGAAATTTGATAAAATTACAGGTTTAAGACCTGTATTTAAGAAAGACGGAACGGTAACAGCCGCAAATGCTTCATCCTTAAATGATGGTGCAGCTGCATTAGTTTTAATGAGTGCAGAAAAAGCAAAAGAATTAGGAATTAAACCATTGGCTAAAGTACTAGCGTATGCTGATGCTCAACAAGCACCAGAATGGTTTACAACAGCTCCATCTAAAGCAATCCCTTTAGCACTAAGCAAAGCAAATCTAAAAACAACGGATGTAGATTTCTTTGAAATTAACGAAGCGTTTGCAGTAGTTTCTTTAGCAAATAACTTAGAGTTAAATTTAAAAGAAGACAAGGTAAATGTAAATGGTGGTGCAGTAGCTATCGGACATCCCCTTGGTGCTTCCGGAGCTAGAATTGTAGTTACGTTACTTGCTGTATTGGCACAAAATAATGGGAAAATTGGTGTAGCTGGTATTTGTAATGGTGGTGGTGGCGCAAGCGCTATAGTTGTACAAAATCTATGCTAATATAAATATATTGGTTTAAGTAACCTTAGCTTGTTGTGTGATTAAATTCGTAACCTCACAACAAGCTTTTTTTTTATTAAAAAAAAAGTGTAATCGATTGAAATTCATTGAAAATTTATGCTAATCTTTTGTGCTTCATTTTTTGTAAGGGCAAATTTAGTTGCTTTTTAAAATTATTAATTATTATTAAGTTAATAATAATTTCATACTATTGACATAATTAAATTAATACATAAAAATAAAAGGAATAAAATAATTACGTTAGATTATCAATAAACTTTTTTAATTTGCATCTTCAACTAATCGCACAACGATCTAAATATAAAAAATGACTATAGAAAATTCTACCAATCTTAACGAAGATCAGGTCTTAGATTTACACCTAGAAAAGAGTGGTGTAGAAACTGATAAACTCATCAATCATCCAGTTGGATTATTTGTTCTATTTTTCACAGAAATGTGGGAAAGGTTCAGTTATTACGGAATGAGAGCATTATTAGTGCTTTTTTTAGTTAGTGAAGCGAGTAAAGGTGGTTGGGAATGGTCTAGACCAGAGGCATTAAGTCTTTATGGCTGGTATACTGGTTTAGTTTATTTAACACCTATCATAGGCGGTTTAATTGCAGATAAATTAACTGGCTACAGAAAAGCAGTAATTTATGGCGCTTTAATTATGACATTAGGTCATGCTGCAATGGCTATGGAAGGCATAGGTCCGTGCAATGGTAAGTTCTACCAATTTGAGCGCTCCATCCCATCGTATTAAAAAAACAGATTCATAGGCATCATCCCCGGCACGGTCATCCAGTTTATATAGCACTATAAACGAGAGGATATTCATAAAGCGCGCACAATACCCATCATTGCCGATTGGCCGGGCGCTGGGCAACAGGGCAATCAGGTAGACTTCATCTTCCACATGTTCAATGGTACGAAAACAATGGGAATGGCGGTCCTGACTCGCGGTTATTGACCTTCCCACATATATTTTGACTTTCTGAAGGTATGGT
>JBBSRF010000133.1:0-7100 GCA_038243335.1 Sphingobacteriales bacterium | reverse complement strand
TCCTGTAAAATCAGTTAACACTAGCTGTTAGCTGGTGCATATCAAGACCGCTAAACAAAAAAGCGATCAAATAAAACATAGGTTTTACTTGATCGCTTTTGAAAGGTAATCTATAAAAGGGTAACTTTTTCAGTGCCCTCCGCTTTTAGCGGGGCTTTTTTATGTTACTTTAATAGCAAAAAATACATTAACAAATGAACATACTGAAGAATTATTTACTGCTATTGGTGCTATTCTTTTGCCTTAATAATGATGCATCTGCACAAAGAAATATTAATGATATTTTAGATTCGACAACGGTAAATAACTTATTAATGATTTCAAAAAAATATGGTTCTATATCATTTAGTGGATATTTGCAACCCCAATTTCAATATGCACAAACGAAAGGTTCTGCTGCTGAATTTCAAGGTGGAAATTTTGGAGAATTTACTAATAATAGATTTAGATTAAGACGTGGAAGATTAAGGGCAGATTATAGCTTATTAAATAATGACGGAAGCCCTTCAACATATTTTGTATTTCAATTTGATGGCTCAGAACAAGGTGTAAATGTGAGAGATTTTTGGGGTAGATATTATGAAAACAAATTTCAATTGTTCTATTTTACAGCAGGTTTAGCAGGCAGACCATTTGGTAACGAACTCCAATTCTCATCTTCATCAAGAGAAGCTCCAGAGCGTGGAAGAATGTCGCAAACATTAATGAAAACCGAACGAGATTTAGGGTTAATGATTACTTTTAATCCACGTAAACCGAATGCTAAGCTTAAAAATATACAATTTGACTTAGGTATTTACAATGGACAAGGTTTATCTGGCCCTCAAGAATTTGATAACAGTAAAGATTTTGTATTTAGATTAAGTCATAAAAACTATGCTTTTAAAAAATTACCTATCAATATCTCTGGAGGAATTAGTGCGTTATTAGGTGGCTTAAATCATCAACTACCAACTAAATACGAAATGCAAAAGGTTAACAATTTCTGGATAATGAATGAAAATACTTCTTCAACAAACGTCAATAAAATTGCACCTAGAAAATATTATGGGGCTGATATAGCATTATCGACACAAAATAAAAACTGGAAGACAGAAGTCAGAGCAGAATACATTACCGGTTTACAATCTGGGACAGCAACTAGCAGCAGTACTCCAGGAACGTATCCAATAGATAAGAATAATGTGAAATTACCTTATTATACGCGGAACTTTAACGGTGCATATCTCACATTTATTCAAAGCCTGAATAGTCCAAAAAATCAGTTTATTTTAAAGTATGATTGGTTTGATCCTAATATCAAAATTAAAGACAACGAAGTAAATGCAATTAACGGTTTTTCTGGTGCTGACGTTAGGTTTAATACTTATGGTTTTGGATTTTTACATCATTTTAATTCTCATTTTAAAACCGTTATTTATTATGATATGATCAAAAATGAACGAACACAATTAATCAATTATCAAAAAGATTTAGCAGATAATGTATTAACTATCCGCACTCAATTTTACTTTTAACCAATTAATTAACATTGTTTTAATTCATATTATATTTAAATGATTTAACTTTGCATTAAATTAATTAATGGTATGGAATATTTACAATTTAATTTCAGTGAAATTTTATCTACATCAATGGTATTGTTTGCCATTATTGATATTTTAGGATCCATCCCAATTATTATAGAGCTGAGAAAAAAAGCGGGTCATATCGAATCTGAAAAAGCATCAATTGTTGCAATGGTTTTAATGATTATCTTTTTATTTGCAGGAAAGACATTGTTAGGTGTAATAGGTGTAGATGTTGCTTCTTTTGCAATTGCTGGTTCATTTGTAATTTTCGCCTTAGCCATGGAGATGGTTTTGGGCTTAACAATTTTTAAACACGACGCTGATGATTCTGCCACAACATCTATTGTTCCTTTAGCTTTTCCGTTAATTGCAGGCGCAGGAACAATGACAACTCTACTTTCTTTAAAAACAGAATATGCTACGCAAAACATCATTGTTGGTATCATCGTGAATATGCTTTTTGTATATTTTGTATTAAAAAACACAATTAGATTGGAAAAATTATTCGGTAAAACCGGATTAAACATCCTGAGAAAAGCATTTGGTATTATATTATTAGCTATCGCAATTAAACTATTCCGTACGAATACTGGGTTGTAACAATTTTTGGTTATATTAGTCTATATATTAACCAATTACAAATCATGAATAGTTTTGAAGGTTTTACGGTTATTATTGGCACACTTGCCATTCTTTTAGAGGCTGTAAAGCATTTGAAAGATAAAATAAATAATTGGCACAATTAGCGATTATTTAAGATTGCTTAATTAACCTCGCTACAAACATACTATCTGCTTTACTATTATAACCTTTAATCAGTTCCATACGCTCTAATTTTAAATCAAAATTATCGGTTAAATATTTAACAACAGCTTCATTTTCAGCTTTAAAAACAGAACAAGTCATATAAATTAAAGGCTTATCCTTTTTAAGGTATTTAACCAAATTTGCAGCAATTCCCTTCTGTAGCTTTACATAATTCTCAATTTTATAATTTTCGAAAAAATAAAGCATTTCTGGTGTTCTTCCCCAAGTTCCTGAACCAGAACATGGTGCATCTAATAAAATACCGTCAAAATAATAATCGTGTAAGATTTGATCATTATTTTGCAGCAAGTCCATAGTTTTTAAATGATACTTTTTAATTCCAGCTATCTGAAAACGTTCCTTTAAGTTATTTAAGCTATTTTCTCTAATATCACTTACCAAAAGCTCGATATTAGGCTCTAAACTATGTAATAAAAGAGATTTTCCGCCAGATGCGGCGCAACTATCCCACCAGTAATCATATTTTTTAGGTTCAAAAAATGTACCTGTATATTGTGAGGAAAGATCTTGAATTTGATATAAGCTTGAATCAGTAATCACTTGCTCTAACTTTGTACCATTTGGCAAAGATATAGTTGTTGCAGAAACAACCTTAAAATCAAGATCTTTTGATTTTAACTGATTAACTATTAAATTTTGTTCTACTTCCTTAACTCTAATAAATAAATCTGGTTGTATAAAAAAAGAAGGAAAAAATTCTGACTTTAAAATTCCATCTGAAAAGTCGACATCAAATTGAAAAACATCTTCAATGATAAATTTCGAGAATTTATTTTTAATTAATGCTAATTTTTCATCAAGAGATAATGAGATTGAAGATTCAAATTCTGCGTAATGTTGAGAGGTGATTAAACTTAAATTGTCATGGCAAAGAAAATCTCCTATGGCTAATCTTTGTAAATTATTTAATTTATTTAAAGCTTTACCTAATCTAAAAAAACTATAAATATAACGAGTTGCCCATCTTCGATCTGAGGAACCCATTTGTTTATTTTTCTTAAAATAGGCAAATAAGTGTCTATGTAACGGCAATAATCCATCATAACTAGATAAAAGTTGTTCAAAAGCTCTAATATGATGCTCTACCCTCATCTTAGTTGATTTTATTTAAAATTGAGTTTTTGTATTGTAAAAGCATTAAATCTGTATTATAATATCCAGATTCTGGATTGAAAGCAAATTCAAAAGAATTATGTAGTCCTTTATATCTTTCTTTAGTAAGAAAATCTAAATAGTTTGCGCCATGTTTAACTAATAGTTTTCCAAAATAAAAACCAATATCAAAACCCTTAAACGAGTATTCACTTGGTTCAAAATTAAATTTAGTTCTGTATTTTTTTATAAAACTAATAACCGATGTATTTTTATAATCAACATGATAAGATGTTGTAATGATGGTATTTAAGTTTTGTAATTGATTGACGTTATAATTTTGCTTACTCCAGTTAGGGTGACCGAATAAATTAAGTTCATAACCTCTTGTTTTTAAGTTTTTAAGTTTGAAAATTTTATCAATACTAGGATTTACAAAACCCATATCTGATGAGCAGATAATTACAGCATACTTTTTACCTTTGATCATTTTTGTTTCAAAAGCATAAGTTGTGGTAAATTCTTGCACAATAAATGATGGATGTTTTTCCTTAAAGCGCTCTCTTATTGCAGCTGCAAATTGCTCATCTACAGTTTTTTTCGGGTTAATTAATACTATAACTGTCTGTTCACTCTGATATTTACCAGCAATATAATCTGCTATTTTAGCGCCGTGTTGATCAATATTATTTATAATTGAAATTAACTTTGAATTGTTAAAATCGCTTGGTTTCGAAGCTGCCAAAGGAGAAACAATTGGCATATCATTAGTTATGGCAAAATCAGTAATGTAATTAATGCCATCAGGAAAAACTGGACCTATAATTAGGTTACTTTGTTTTAAAACATCCTTTTTTAATATAACTTCCAACTGGCCATTGTCATCTCTACTATCGAAAACATTAAGCTTAAAATTTAAGCCCAAACTTGAAGCAGAGTCAATGCCCATTTTTATCCCTTGATAAAAATCAATAGCCATATCTGCATTTTCTATCTGAGCTTTTGTAGCGGTTTGTAAATTAATTCGATTTAATTTAAATGGCACCAACAAAGAGATACTTGCTTCAGTAAATTTCTTAACTGGCTTAGTTATAATCTGTGGAGTAGGCTTGTTTACAACTGGCTTATTTAAAGCAGGTCTAATCTTTGGCGAACATGCTGCCATAGCAAAAATAGCAATTACTAAATATTTAAAACCTATTTTTTTCTGGATTCCCATTTTGAAAAATTTATTTTAATTGTAAACAGTTAAATGTACCAAACGAATTCGTTTGGGAAAAACTGGATTATTCCCATTCAATAGTTGCTGGTGGTTTAGAGCTAATATCATAAACCACTCTGTTAATACCTCTTACTTTATTGATAATTTCGTTAGAGATTTTTGCTAATACTGGATAAGGCAAATGGCACCAATCTGCTGTCATTCCATCTACAGACTCTACAGCTCTTAAACATATAACATTCTCGTATGTTCGCTCATCACCCATTACACCAACAGATTGTACTGGTAAAAAGATTGCACCTGCTTGCCAAACTTTATCGTATAAACCAGCTTCTTTTAAATTATTGATATAAATAGCATCTGCCTCTTGTAAAATTGCAACTTTTTCTGGAGTTACATCTCCTAAAATTCTAATCGCTAAACCAGGTCCTGGAAAAGGATGACGACCTAAAATAAAATCTTCAATCCCTAAGCTTTTACCAACTCTTCTTACCTCATCTTTAAACAAAGTATTTAAAGGCTCAACAATCTTCAATTTCATAAAATCTGGTAAACCACCAACATTATGATGTGATTTTATAGTTGCTGATGGGCCTTTTACAGAAACTGATTCGATAATATCAGGGTAGATTGTACCTTGAGCTAACCAAACTACATCTTGCACTTCGTTAGCGGCATCATCAAAAACCTCAATAAAAACACGACCAATAGCCTTACGTTTTAATTCTGGATCTTTAACTCCTGCTAATTGACTTAGAAATCTATCTTTAGCATCAATTCCACGAATATTTAGTCCAAGGTCTTTGTATTGCTCCAATACACTTTCGTATTCATCTTTACGCAATAAGCCATTATCTACAAAAATACAATGTAAATTTTCGCCAATTGCTTTATGCAATAAAATTGCAGCAACACTACTATCAACACCACCAGAAAGTCCTAAAACTACTTTGTCATTACCTAATTTCTCCTTTAAAGCGGCAATTGTTGTATCCACAAAAGCATCTGCAGTCCAGTTTTGTGAACAAGTACAAATATTTACTAGAAAATTTTGCAATAACAATTTTCCATCAGTACTATGCGTTACTTCTGGATGAAATTGGATCGCATATGTATTGGTATCTTTAATTTGGTAACCAGCTACTTTTACATCAGCTGTGCTCGCAATAATATCAAAGTTCGCTGGCACTTCTTTAATGGTATCACCATGGCTCATCCATACTTGTGAGTTTAGGTTTATCCCTTTAAAAAGTTGATTATCTTGATTAACAAAATTTAAATTTGCTCTGCCATACTCTCTTGTATTTGATGCTTGTACATCTCCACCGTTTTGTTGTGCTATAAATTGCGCACCATAACAAACTGCCAATAAAGGATAAGATTTAAACAAGCTTAAATCTACAAATGGCGCATCATCCTGACGAACAGAATATGGACTACCTGATAGAATTATTCCTTTAACCGTTGAATCTAATTTGGGAATGTTATTAAATGGATGGATTTCGCAGTAAACATTTAGTTCGCGAACGCGACGAGCAATAAGCTGCGTAAACTGAGAACCAAAATCGAGAATGATGATTTTTTCTAGCATGCGCAAAGGTAACAATTAGATACGAGATGTAAGATGTGAGAAGTGAGATTTTACTAATTTTATCTTATGAAGCTCAATGATAGTGCTCAAATTTTAGTTAATCCCGCTAAACGCTTTAATCGCTACGCTCATGCCCACTAATATCGGGGTTAAAGATTAAAAGGCTGTACAAAAAACCTAAACTCCCACTGGATGTTGAATTACTTTAACGCCGAAGCGAACTAAGAAATCTACGCCTTCATCACTTGCTAAACCTTTATAGGCTGCATAAGAATCCTTAAAGTAAACCTTTTTAATCCCTGAAGATAAAATAAGCCTCGCGCATGCAATACAAGGAGATAATGTGGTGTATAAAGTAGATCCATCTATTTTAGACCCGTTTTTAACTGCATATAAAATTGCATTTTCTTCTGCATGTAATGCCAAAGAACAGCTTCCTTTACTATCGCGAGCGCAGCCATGTTCTGGCCATTCTTCGTCGCAATTATGTGTGCCTGCAGGCGGTCCATTATAACCAATAGAAATTATCCTTGTATCTTTTGTTAAAACAGCACCAACATGAGCCCTAACACAGTGCGAACGTGTAGCTAAATCGCTCGCCAAATTCATATAAATATCGTTAAATGCTTGCTTTGCCATTTTTGATTATTAAAAAGTTGAATGTCCGTAATGTTACCCATAGTTAAAAACGGTCGCTACGATAAGCCTATCGAATAGTTTTTCTCCAAAATATCTCCTGTTAAGTTTATAGACAAACTCGTTCAAATAAAGCTGAAGATATTTTCCCTTAATCTTG
>JBBSRF010000132.1:0-7116 GCA_038243335.1 Sphingobacteriales bacterium | reverse complement strand
TATATGGTTTATTGCAGTTTCGGTATCATTAAAAATAGAAACAACATGCAAATCATTTTCAAAAACAGTAAGTTTTTGAGCAAGTAATTTACTTCCTTTTATTTCATCATCTAATATTGCTGCTTTTAACATGTTCAGAATATTTAGTTAAATATCGTTTTTTTTTGTTTAAACCTTTTGATTAAGATGATTAATCTATCACCTTTTTGAAAAGCTTACCTACTTATTTAAGTTTTCGTTATTTTTTCGTTGAATTAGTAAATTTCAAATTGAAATACTTTTTTATCCCCATTTCTTTGAACCACCACTAATTGCTGATTTTCAAATTTAACTGAAAACCCGAAATAATCTAATCCATTAATATTACCTTTCCAACCGCCAGTTCCGCACTCATAAAATGAACCTGTAACATTCGGGTATGGGCTGAATAACCATGTATCAGTATTAAACCTGATAATAACATTCTCTTTATTCTTAAATGCTTTATTTTTTACTGACGAAAAATTCTCTAACTTAAATAAGTTCGTGCCTATCACTGAATAATTTGGATTGTTTATATTGTAATATTTACTAGAAATTAGGTTTAGCTCACCATTTTTTTTTTCAAACTCAAAAGTATAAACTACACTTCCATTTTCATTCAAATCTATATAAGCTTATTTTCTACAATTTTAATGGTTTTAATTACTCTACTTGTGATGCCGTCTAAGGTAGCTGTAACATTTTCACCCACTTTTGTGAAATATAGCAACCGAAGATTCTCAGTTTTATCCGGTTCAATAAATGCCCAGTACATTTGGTAACTCAACAAATCTTCTGCCGTAACCGTAGTATTTGGAACTTCATTCTTTTCTTTTTTACAAGATGTAAATGCAATTAAGAAAATTACCATTGCGCTTAGAGCTAATTTTATATTTTTCATAACATTATAGTTTTAATTAACTTGATTTAAAATACCGTAGGTTGCACCTTCATTGCTGTTTTTATAAATGTTTATCACTACCAATTGATTTCCGTATAGCACAAAAACACTTCTCATTTGCCTTTTTAAGCCAAAAAAATTATGCCCTCCCAAATTACCCACTAGCGAATAATTATGATAAGATGTAACGCCGCCTTTTTCATTAGATATACCTAATTTATCATTACCTAAAAATTGATAGCTTGTGCGCATTTCTACTTTAGAATTTTGTTTATATAAAACACCTGTGTAACGATTATTTTTTAGCCTATTGCCAAAAATTTTTTTAGTAAGCATGGCAAAAGTTCTGTCATTCGTTGATGTAATTTTCTCCCCTTTTATTTTAAAGTTATCCTCCCCATTTTTAAATTCCATTTTTAAATTACCATTTGCAATGGTATACTTCCCTTCTTTAATTATACCATCAACTTCTAAATACTCAAAAGTGTTATTTTCTCCAAAATTGAAAATAAAAGGTGTTTTGAAATTGCTGGTTGCTTTGCTTGCATAATAACCTACAATACAGTAATCTTTAAGGTTTGTTTCTTGGCTACTAACACGAAAAGAACTCATCAGGATTAGCAAGAAAATAAGCTGTTTAACTGTGTATAATTCTAGACTTTTCATAATTTAACACTTTTTATTAATCTTATTAACTTTATATTTTGAAGCAGTTTATATGGAATAACAGCATCAATTATCCCCTTTCCACCCATCATTTAACCATTAATGAACAAGCGTAATTAATTAACTTGTTGCTTGGTATAAGGTTTATAATCTTCTAAATAAATGTTGATCTCGTTTCCAAATTCTTTCTCATTGGTTATAATCGATAATGACTTTTTCTCACCCTTTTTACCGTATATCCTTTTAAAGGGATGCAGCCTAATGAAAGAATTTCCCATGCTATTTGCAGAAACCCCTATAGAACCATCTTCTTTAAAAAGAATTTCAGGCACAAGGTAATGAACCATCCCATTGCGATTTAATAATAGTAATCCGCCTCTATACTCTATAGGGAACTTTTTAGAAGCCATCCATGGTGAAGGGCCTTTTTCCCACCCCCCATCTGTATGCATTAGAGGTGGTTGATTTAAAGGTATTTTAATTACTTCCGTTCCTGTTATTGCTCCCGATACTTTGGGTTTTTCCATTTTAAGAATTACAATTGGTCTTTTAATTTGGGCAAAAGCGGTATTGCTAAAAAGTATCATCAAACAAGAAATTAAAAGATTTATACTTTTAAAAGATAAATTTTGAGTTGTAAACATGATTATATTTATTAATTAAAAAGTATACTTAATACCTAAGCCTCCATTTTGAGCAGAAATACCTAAGTTTTGGTTAATCTCATAGCTAGGTAACCAATCTGCACTTATAGCTATTGGAAAATTCTTAAATTTATACTTTAAGCCTAAAGCGCATGCTATGCCAAAAGTATTTACAGATTCAACATCTTTGTCAGCCCAACTAAAATGATTGATATATCCACCCCCTCCGTAATACCATCTTAATCCATCAACTGCATTTATCTCATTGTGTTGTAAATACAAACCCGTAAGTGCGATATTACTTCCAAAACCTCCTGCGTTATTATACCGCACAATTGCTTCTAAAGCACCCTTTTTATTGATAAAAAATTTACCAGTAAGTGAAACCCCATAAATAAATTTTAAACCAATGGCGGTTTTGTAGCTTTCAGTCATATTTTTTTGTTTTGTTTCTTTCACCGTTGCTATTCTTGTTTTTGTTTCAGATTTAGCAACCTCTTTTTGAGGTGTTGGTTGTACAATAGCTGTTTTCGACTTAACAACAGGCGTAGTGGTTTTAACCCTCTTAATTGGAGCTGTAGTTTTGGCCTTCGGCTTACTTATTGGGGTTGTTGTTTTAGGTTTTGGACTAGTGGTTTGGGCCTCAGCAGATACAATAACCATGCATAATAGGCAACATAAAATGATTAGGTTTTTCATAATTTTTAATTTTAAAAAATTGTTATTATTTTAAATCTGTTGTTATTATTTTGATAAAAGCAATAACTTCTGGTGCTTTTATCAAATCTCATTTATTGTTTGGTTAATAAATTAACATTATCACCGTCTCGTTCAACCAATAATATAGGGGTTGTTATATTTTTCCAATACGGAACAGATAAACCAATAAATTGATCATTTTTACTTTTAAAGCCTAAATTTAAAAGGTCATATATTGGAGCAGAAAATTCTGGCCCAGTTAAATATACTGGTGTCCCAGCAAGATTTACACCTATTTGTCTTGACTTTATATCCCAATCAAGCTCACTAAATGCAGTGACTTTTATTAGTGTAGCGCTATTTACAAAATAAGAGTTGGTAAAAGTAGGACTATCAGATTTTTTAACGAGTATTGCATAATCTAATCCCTGATTAACGTCGGTATTATTTATAAATTGAAAGGTTTTTAATTTAATATCTCCACTTGCACCCTTTTCTAACTCAAATGTATAAACCGCTGCATTATCATTGTTATAGTCAAAAATTAACTTATTATTTGTAATATTTACTGGCGCAACTCTTAAGCCACCCCTAATATGAAAGTTAGCTTTCATCGCATTTCCTTCTTTACTAAAATATACTAACAAGAGTTTCGAATTCCCTAATTTACGCTGACCAACAATATAATAGTTCTCTAAATCCGCTGCAGTAATATTTTTGTTTTTCTCATCTTTCTTACATCCAAAAAACAATATGAATAGCAAAATTGGAAGGAGTTTTAAATATTTTTTTATGATTTTCATGATCGTCTTTTTTAAGTTTGATTACTGTTTAGATTTTTTTGGTGGGAGAATTATGTCCTGAAATAGAAAAATCAATTCAACATAATAATCAAAATATTGTTGTGGCTTTATAGAGTTATGGCTTACTTTCACAACACTAAATCTTCTTTAGTGTTCCCGAATAATTAAGTTTAACCGGCCCTTTTGCAGTGGTGGCATCCACACTAATGTTGTAGGAATTACCATTTTTAGCAATAACCACAGTTCCGCCCGTCATTTCGCTAGACACGTTATTTATAATGACTTGTCCGCCTTTATAATTGGTTGCCGCGTTATAAGGATTTACATTTTTGAATGTGAAAGTGCCAATAGGAATGGTGTAATCTGGTAATCCTGCAAACCGAATTTGAAAAAAGTTAAAATCGCTTGTTCCAAAATATAGCCAAGCTCCATCTCCATTTCCACTACGGTAATCTGCATCTGTAATTTTCATACTAGCACCTTGAAAAGTAAAGTTGCTAGCTGCGCCATTATTACCTTCATTATTTTTTTCCTTTTTACAAGAGCCAAGCACTATGATAACGCATAAAGCAATCATAATTTTTCCAAAATTTATTTTTAGATTTTTCATTATTATATTTCTTTAGAAGTAAGTAATTGATAATTATTAATTTAACCAGGCCGCCATTTTATTGTACATTTTATTAGTCCAATCTCCGCCGCAATGTGTATTACAACTATCGTCTGTGATACCTTCGCTTTTAGCTTTAATTGGTGAGTTGGCAGGAATTTGATTATATAATGCTTTTCCACTAAAATCGCCTTCGTTATTGCCGCTACAATTGATTGCAAAAATTGGCACTTTAAAATTTTGTGCGTTCCATGCACCACTTGCACCACATGCCGCTATAACACCTTTGGTATAACTTAATGTAGTGCTTGCAGAAATGTTAGAAAACAACATAAAAGAGGCGTAAGAAAAGCCACCCACAACTGATTTATTTTTATCGATCCCATATTTGCCAGAAATCGCTAATATGCATTTGTTAAAATCATCACCCATTAGCTGTGCCCGAGTGTTCCAATCTGCGCCAGCCGCTGGTTTCTGATACTTTACTATTGCAGCAGCATACCCATTGTCTGCCGCTTTTTTACAAAGTGCTGTTTCTGAAGCTCCATTAATTGCGCCCTCTGTAGGGTTGTTCTCATCATTACCACTTCCAATAACTAAAATTCCTTTAAAGTTTGTAGCGTCTTTTAGCGTAAACAATTTGTAGGTACTCCCATTTACAGTTTCGGTAGTTTCTTTTATATCGCCATTAATTACAGTTTTATTTTTATCTTTTTTACAAGAAAACAATACAATTAAAATAAGTAAGTTGATTAGGATTAATTTTTTCATGGTTTTTATTTTTTAAGTTTTTTCAATTTGCTTAATCAAACATAAAAGACTTAAACTCCAAAATTTTCTATAATGCTTGAAGCAGGAATTTTAATGATTGAATGGTAGTTTTGATTGAGGGAGAACTTTAAAAACTTAATACTTTATAATTTAATTGTATATTGAATGTACACTTACTCTTTATAATTGTGGAGTTACATAAACTATGATAATCCAAATTTTGAAACAAGAAGAATGATTTGCTTTTAATTTAGGTGATTGAGCGAACAGCTGCTTTTAATGATTGAACATCTACTTTTACTTAGTTTATAAGCCAAGGATTTATTATATTTATGTATTACTTTGGATACATCTAATACATTAAAAACTAAGATGATGTAAAGAGCTTATGGCAATCATTAATTTTATTCAAGAAAAATTTAAATTCAAGGTGAAATTATTCATTTTTGGATTTTGCCTCATCTCTTTTAATACTGTTTACGCACAGCAAAAAAAAATCGACTCGCTTAATAATCTTATCAACCAACATCCAAAGCAGGATGACGTGAGGGCAGATCATTTGATTAATTATTCGGCGCTTATCTATCAAAGCAAACCGAAAGAAGCTTTAAAAAACGCTAATGAAATAATTAGTTATGAAAATAAAATCATAAATAAAGTATTTGTTGCTAGAGCATATCGTATTAAAAGCATGGTAAGCTTTTTGTTATCTCAATTTTCAGAAAGTATAGTGCTTATTAACAAGGCTTTAACGATAGATAAATCAATAAAGAATGATGCAGGTATAGCGCTAGATTATAATATCTTAGGTTCAATTTATGTTTCTCAATCTAAATTTTCTGAAGCATTAAACCCATTTTTAGAGGCATATAAAAAATTCGATTTATTAAAACTAGAGTTAAATGCGGCAACTGTTTTAGCTAACATTGGCACCATTTATAATGAAATGGGAGACTATAAACAGGCAATGGATAATTTATTGTTCACAAACAATATCATGAAAAAAACAGCAAGCTAAAGTTGTAAAAAAATTACACCTAGTTGTTATGGTATAAATATTATTTAAATTAGATTGCATATTAACATTCAAGCAAACCCAACAATTAAGCCTACTGGGCGTTTTTTGTTAATAAAACAAAATTATTCCGCTAAGCGAAACAAGAATAAAGAGAACAGAAGAGATATCAAGTATCAACGAACGATCTGTTTAGGTATATCTTCCTTTGAGTAAATCTTCAATAACTGAAAGAACACCTCTTTACATTTCAAAAACCTTCTAAATTCTTTATCTATAATCTAAAAATATACGGCATGATTATGCTGGTATTCAAAAAGTAAATAAGGAGTTGTATAATTCCTATTTATATTTTGGTTTTTTCAAGGTTCTGTTGGTCGAAAAATTACAGGCGTTTGTCGAGAGTTAAACGATGTAAGTATAATACGGACATTTGCTGTGCAACCTTTTTCCCTTATCACAGTCTTATATACGAAACCAGCCTGAAAGAAGGCGTTCAAGGAAAAAACAATTTACAAAATAAAGATTTTAAAAAACAACAATATGAAAACTTCTATCAAAACATTAATCGCATTAACAATAACAACAGTAGCATTAACATTATCTACAGCAAATGTAAAAGCAGCAAATTCAAATCAAGTAACCGTATTAGCTGAGGTTAAAAAAGTTAACAAAATCAGTATCTCTGGAAACGTAGAATTAATTTTAGTTCAAAGTGCTGACGAAAGTGTAAAAGTTTATGACACTTACTTTTCTAAAAATGCTTTAGTACAACAGAAAGATGGAGAATTACGCATCAGCTCATTTAATAAAGATGCTTTAATTGTAGTTGTATATGTAAGTAACTTATCGGCGATTACTGCTTCAGACAATTCGACTGTTAAAACTTTTGGAAAGTTTAATGCTTTAAGCTTAGATGTAAACTTGAAAGATAAAGCAAGCGCCGTATTAAATACAAACACAATTAATTTATACGCTAATCTAAG
>JBBSRF010000131.1:0-7118 GCA_038243335.1 Sphingobacteriales bacterium | reverse complement strand
GCTTGCTTACCCAAGTAAATACGCCTCCGTATACGGTTTATTCACAACTTTGCTATTTTTCTTGTTGGTGTTCATGAGAACACTTCGCTTAATTCTGTTCGTCAGTACCGAGTTTTGTAGTCCTGCTTTACTCATTCTTTTTTATTGTTTTCTAAGGTATTCGTGAATGCTCCGCATTTCTTCAGATATGACCTCAAGGTCAACACCCTTGCGACTTACTAATGGTTCAAGGCGTTACCCCTGCCCATAAGGGACTTGCACCCTCTAGATTAATTATTTACCTTTCGGTAAATTAAAAGATGCCCATGCTGGGCACACACAATGTGTGAAAATAATTGCGGTTTAGTGCTAAAACAAAGGTAGTTGCGTATTTGCTACATCTGATTTTCCTTCGGAAAATCCTCGCATACAAACCCGCAACTATTACACCAAACTTTAGCAGTTATGTCAAAGAGAAGTTATTGCCAATTCACTAGACTTTTTTGTATGTGAATTCTATTTTCCACTTCAATGAAGCTGTGAACGCATATTAAAAGGATTTGTATTTTACACAAAAAAAGAATAATGAAATTACACATTATCATATCAATATTATTTTTTACACTTAGCGCTTGCAATGAGTTGTCAAAAGAGTCAGATAAAGGAAATAATTTAGAAGATAAAGCAACGATTGAAAAAAACGCTAAAGAGATAAAAAGCTTAAGAACTAAACTGGCAGAAACAGAGAAACAATTTAGAAAATTAGAGGAATATCAGACAAAGAACTCTGAACACATCTGTAAGTTACCCAAAGAGGAACATTTAATACTGGATAAATTAAATTTGACAAATTTATTAAGTTTTGATAAGGACAAAATAATATCTCAAATAGTACAAGAAAAATACAGTTACAATGATTTTAACAAAGAAACTTTCAACTTTCTATTTATGGAAATTGAAGCTAATGTAACACCCTTTGAAGATTTTATTGCATATAACCCTATTTTTATTCGAAGAAAACTAAAACCTGATGAAGAGTGTTTTAGCTCTGTTCATTATATAGACAGAGATATTGAGACACCTGTTTATATGTGCAAACTGAATAAATTGTACAGCAATTTTGACAGAACGCCCGACAATATATCAAAAGTGTTTAATGAAGAAATTCTTAATCATATTGCATCTCTTTTTAATTATAATATTTTACCTAAAGACTACAAATTATATGAACTTTTAAAAGGTTTATTAATGACTTATGAAGAATTGGATGATAATGAATGTGATAGGATTTACAGATTTCTTGACAATGAAGGAACGGATAATTTTGTTTATTGGACAGATTTTAATGATGAATTTCAGCATATAATTAGTGATAACGTGAGAAGTTATGTTACTACCACTCCATATATTCAACACTATAACAACACATCTGCTGGGCATGAAAAGCGAATGTTTTACCTATATTCATTTTGGGCAAGAAGATATAACGAAGGAACCAAAGAAGCAGTTTATAACATACTTAAACGATTAAATGGTAAAATTAAATAAGCACAAAATGCTGACATGCAATATAAAAAAAGTGAACAGATAGTGGTAAATATGGACGAATTAACATTAAATAAACTCTGCAGTAAATTGAAATTTTTTTGTGTTTCAAAAACGCAACATTTTCATCTTGCCACTGTTATGGACAATTGAAAAAATCGTGAGAAAATTAATATTTATACTTTTTATTTTACCTTTTTTATCCAATTGTGAAGATAAGAAGCGAACAAAAATAACGTTGAATAGATTTCGACTAATAATGAATTTGTTGGCGAATTAGATAGAGCAAAATATCCAATTTTACAAGATACAATTCTTCTATAATTAGACGGAAAAACTAATCAAGCGATTGAAGATTTTAATGTTGCGGAAAAAGAATACGGTAAATCAATTACGTTATATTTAAATCGTGGAGTTGCTTGGCTTGCCAAACAAGCAAGCAAGAATTACAACACCATTAACGAGTACGTTCGAAATGTGAGACAGCCAAGCTCCAGTTCTGCAAGGCTCTCCCTTATTGTAATATCCTCTACCAGTATCAGGCAGAACCTGCCACTGGTAGAGGCTATTGTTTAATAGGAATTATTAGAATCTAGATAGTCCATTACTTCTTTATAATTGTTAACATCTATTTCTTCATTTATTTTGCTTAATATTCCAATCTTTATAAATACCAATTGAACCCGAACACGTTTAGGCATTTCGTTTGCCCCAAAAGATAGGTTATCGTATCCATTAAGTGTTTTTGATAAAAGAATGAAGTTTCGACTTAAAGACATCTCAATTTTAACACCACAATTATCTCTTGTTCCATAAGTGTATGGCATAGGTTTATATTCTGAATACGAATCACCTCCTTCCTGATCGACTGAAGCATAACCAATTACGGCATAACCAGAGTTTGACATAGAGATGTCACCGGTTAAAGAGGACTCTACTTTATAGGTGTGGTGGTTGTTCCCAGCTCCAAAATGACCGCTACCCCAGTCGGCAGAATCTATGTAGAATGAGAATTTTTGAACATTAGCGTTTCCGTCTTTTCCGTCAACTCCATCTTTTCCAGCATCACCCTGTTCCCCCTTTAGTCCCTTGTGGACCGATATCCCCATCTTTTGGAGAACAATTACTCATTGATAATCCTAAAGTAACAATAAAAATGTAATTAAGTATGCGCTTCATAAGTTTGTGTTTTTTTAAATTAATCTGCAATGTTGTTAGCATAATTTAGACTTCCAAGGAAGAAAGTTATTATTGTGATTGCCAAATACATATACCTTTTCGTCATAAAAGCTAGCACGGCATATAGTGGAGGTATGGAGTAGGTTCCGAAAATGCTACGCTCTGTTTACTTTTCAGTAGCCAGCAGGTAATCGAGTAGGAAAAGGGGAGTTTCAGCCCTAAACCTCTCATAGAACCGTACGTGAACCTCTCAATTCATACGGCTCTTGTTATACAGTCGATAGAGTCTAAATAGTATTTAGACTAGTTTGCATCCCAATTCCCAACGATAGAACAGATTTGGATATGAATTCGTTATAAACCTAAGCTATTTAAAGGGTTTGACCTTGATCCCTTTGAAACTTTTGTACTTGCTCAATATCCATCTGATCATACGATTGTGCAGGTAATAGAATACTGGATGCAGCTATAAGTTTTAGTTTAAAGACTATAATCCCATTTTACAAAAAAGAAAATGAGCAACCAGTTTACTATGATTACAAAGAAGAAATGGGCATAAAAAATCTTATGTTTACCAAAAAAGGAAAATTTGTTACCCATTTTTAAGCTTTTCAAGGGCTCGAAAGCGAACTAAAAGAAAGCGGTAATCGTGGTTATATCAGATAAGATATTTATTCTACTACAATTTCAGACAATGAAGTTTATTTCACCCAGAAAAAATACAGCGACCAAACCAATAATGGCAAGTGGTATAATACAAAATATCCCTTAGAAATAGATTATTTCAGTAACCTAAAAGAAAAACGGCCTGTTTTACGCTTCAAATTTAAAAACAGTTTTTACAGCTACCGAAGCGATTGTAAAATGGAGACCGTAGAATGATTTATTTTTTTTGACCTGCATTTATTGCAAATGCTATTAACATTAATGATCAATCAGGCTTTTCTTTTAATAAACATGGATATTATGGAGAAGCAGCGTTCTTTTTAATTTCATCAGAAAAAATAAACGTCACTATTGAAATAGATTTTAACATTGAGGGAAAAGCATTTGAATTTTCAATTTTTAATAACAAGTAATTTAACACTATATACCAATACGTTAACAAACAGAGCGGATTGCACACCACATATAAGAAAAACTTAGAAAAAAAGGACAATAGCTCATCCGCGTTATTAATGGAGATTCCACCTATTGGGACACTCCATTGTACGCCTTAAACTTGAAAAAAACTAAACGATAAACAATGAAATTTGTAAAACATTTTGTCCTACCCTTTTTGTTTCTAGCCTTTGGCATTGGTGGTTGGTTAGGCAGTAAAATCTATTATAATTATGATGCTGAAAAGTTCAATTCAGATTATGTAAAAGCCTTAAAACGAGATTGGGAAGAAAATAAGGTTATTTTTGAAGAAGAAATAGACCAACTGAACGCTGAAAATAGAGACTTTACTAACAAGATCACAAGCTGTATTACACAAAAAACTGAGCCAATTACAAATGAAACAAAAGCTATTTTATACACCATAAAAAACTACCATTCGGAGATTGAAATACCAGAGACGGTTACCAGTTATTATGATAATACAGAGACACCAAGTTTTTCTGTATTTAATTATGAAAGAAAAGATGACGGCCTATGGTTTGGAATGTATATAGGCTATAGAATTACAATGATAACAGATTATGATAATATAGTGCTTCATTTTTCAAATTCCGCAGGCAGAGCAGCTACCGCTTTTGGCACCCTAAATTACAATACAATTTCTAAAGAAGTTACCGCAACAGAGTACTCGTATGGCACAGGTGCAGGTGGCACAACACTCTATTTAAACGGGGTAAAAGTTAAAGAAACATTCCAATCTTTTACAAATGATTAAAAAACACATATTACTGATTTTAAGCCTTATCTTTTTTTTGAGTAGCGTATATATTCTTATTTCAAATTACATATCCTATACACACCTAAGAGCTATACAATGGGATTATGAAACCAATAAAGTCATCGGTTTACTAGATGAAAATTTCCAATACGATTATTCGTTGCCAGAAAACCACGATGTAAACCTAAGCGAAGACATATTAGAATATTTAAATGTCAACCGAAACTTATGGCAGTATGACTATCTAAAATATCCTGTAAAACAAACAGACCAAACCGATTATACTTTAGGACATTTCGAATTAGAAGATAACAAAACTACTACCATATTAAATGTCTACAATGATTTTTTTAGAAACTGGCAATACTTCAAACAAACTGGCAATCCAAATATTATTATTCAAACTGAAATTAAAAAATTGGAGTATGAATTATATCCTGATTCAGAGCAGTTTTGGCATCTAGGCTTACAAACTATATTCCAGCGCAGTTTAAAAAAAGAAAAGGCTAACGATACTATTATTTATAGTTACGAGAATGCTATATATGTTTTCAATACTTCAACAGAATACCCTGAGCGTAACTTTGATACTTATGGGATTAAACCGTTACAGCTATCAGAAGAAATCGCATTTTGTACAAAAGTAAGTTATTTTAAAAAATACATAAATGATATAGATAGAGATGTGGAAACCTATCAAGATATTTGGGAAAATGGCAAGCAGTATTTTTTTGGTTTTATGTCTCAAAAACGCTATAACAACTTATGCAAACCAATTGTAGACAAACTTTTTACAACTTACAACACTATTACCCAAACCAATGCATACAAAAAGCATTTTGAAGAATATAACTTAGGGGATCCAGAGTTTTTTGCATTACCTAACACAGAAAAGTTTAACTATGGTTTCAATTGGGCATATAGCTTTTGGGACAGGCGCTTTACCGAGGGCACTATGGAATATGCTCACAAAGTACTTTTAGAAATTAAAAATTATTACGAATAAAAGATAATAATGAAAAAAATAATTCCATTTATCCTAATTATATCTAGCATTGCTATGCTAGCTATTGCCTATTACTTTTATAATAGTAACGATATTAACGAGCGTAAATCTAGGTTAATGAACCATATGAAAGCAGAGCTACTTCACAGATCATTACCTAACAACCAGTTTGATAAAGATTTAGCACAGGAAGAATATATACTTAATAAATTTAATATTGAGGTATCACTCGAACAAAGAATTGCAATAAGTGAATGTGTATATAATGCAGATCCTAATTTTTATAAAGAAGAGGCTATTGCGTGCGCAAAAGAATTAAATAGTAATATTATACAAGATCTAGGAGAAGAAACCTTAATAAAAAGCATTGCTAATAGCTATTTTAATAACGATGATACCCCTCTAATTATAGGAGGTTTTTTAATGATCGAGGGCTTGCAAGAAAAAAAAGAAGACAGGTGGTCGCAGTATTTAAAGTTTATTTCTTACAGTGGTTTTCTGTATGATTTGCGGGACCCAGAAAAGTTAAGTGCTTTCTATAAAAAGTACCAGTCCTTAATGCATAATTATATTACTTATGATATTTATAAGAAACATTTACAAGGCTCTATTGATAATTTATTAAAAGGCTATCAAATATTGAATAACATGCCAGATAGAGCTGCATTTCTAAAAGAAGTAGAAGCACGAGGGGAAAAAAACTACAACCATTCAGATTCGGAAAATTGGAGAATTACGTTTTGGGAAAGGCGAGCATTAGAAAAAAATGATAAAATTATTTATTCTATTTTGAAAAAGATTAAAAAACACTATGAAGAACAATAACGCTTTACAATCGAGTAGGCGGGTGACGACCTAACGGTCGCCACTGCGCCTTTCACACCACTCCCGAAATTTCGGGATACGGGTCTCGCCCGCCTGAAAAGCAGTTGTTGAAAAGTACAACAATTTATACTATAGAATAAATGGCAATTCTATTGAGATAATTTCGCTCTTTTCAAATCAAAAAAATCCCACTAAAAAGAATATATAAAATCGTTGCATAACAAAGTCGTGTATAAGACAATGCTTGATCTGTCCACTCTTGGAAAATCCTACGGATTTTCCAATGGCACGTGAGCTTTTGGATCTGTCCATTAAAAAACACGCAACTGCTCATACACATTATCGTTGGCCAACATTTGACAAATATCAGTTCTGAATGAAATTAACAAAAAATAAAATTGTTTTAGCATCACCATTTCTGATTATTATAATCAGTTTGGGAATTGCTTTTCTGTTCGGAAATATAACTGGAAAATGGGCTTTTATTTAAGCCTGAAAACTGTAAGGTAATTTAAGCAGAAAATATTAAATAGGATCCTGAAAATAAACTTCGGACGTCACTCTGACGCAAAAAATAAAGAGTAAGAAATAAAAAACGACACACCTTTTTGAACATTTAAATCACTTTGCCATATTTTATGGTATCTAAAAACTCAAAAACTTTTGTCGTAAGCCAATTTGCTTCTGTATTCTTAAGCTTCT
>JBBSRF010000130.1:0-7122 GCA_038243335.1 Sphingobacteriales bacterium | reverse complement strand
GCAACCTCAGCAGTTACTTTTTTAGCTGGCAACATACCACCATGACCAGGTTTAGCGCCTTGAGATAATTTAATCTCAATCATTTTCACGTTCTCTGGTTTACAACGTTCTGCAAAAGCAATAGGATTAAAAGTACCATCTTCATTACGGCAACCAAAGTAACCAGTACCAATTTGCCAAATTAAATCACCGCCAGGTCCACTATGGTAATCACTTATACCACCCTCTCCAGTATTATGTGCAAATCCACCCATTTTGGCTCCGCCATTTAGTGCTAAAATTGCATTTTGACTTAAAGAACCAAAACTCATAGCTGATACATTAAATATACTTGCGCTGTAAGGTTGCTTACAATTGGGGCCACCAACTAAAACTCTAGGATTTTTATCTAAATCGTGATGACTAATTGCAGAAATACTATGGCTTAGCCATTCGTATCCATTTTCGTATACATCAAACTGAGTTCCAAAAGGAATAGTATCATTATCTTTTTTTGCTCTTTGATAAATTAAAGACCTGCTTAATCTACTATATGGTGTTCCATTAGTGTCACTTTCTACAAAGTATTGATAGACCTTAGGCCTTAACTCTTCCATAAAATATCTTAATCTACCAAAAACAGGATAGTTTCTTACAATACTATGTTTTGGCTGATACAAATCATAAATACCCAAAATTACAAATGGACCAGTAAAAATAAATATCCAGAATAAAAAAGGTTGATATAAACCTAACATTACTGTTAGTGCAACTAGAAATGCTGCGATGGCGATGAATGCTTTTCTCATAAATTTTGAGTTAATGATGATACATTTAGTTAAGTATCACAATTGATGAGTTTTTAATTATTGATTATTATATATTTTTTATTTTGTTTTAAAGGTTAACACTCCATTAAAACAATAATTTTGGAGCTAAATTATTACTAGCCTAGTATGATATACAATCTAAGTTAGTGGAAATTTAGCAAAGCTTTAAAAAGATTTTATTTAGTAATCGTATTGTTTTGAATTTTCAAAATTAAAAAAAAGTAAATCAATCTGTATAACTTACCTTTATAAGAACAATAGTAATTACTTCCTTTGGTGATTAATCACACAAAGGAGTTAGATTGGAAAAGACCTTATCAAGATGAAACATTAGGTATTGCCTAAACGGTGTATTTTTCATTATTTCTATGATAAATATTAATCTTCAAAACTAAATAAACACAGCTAAACGTACAAGTTTTTGAAGATATAAAAGTTTTTTAGTTACATATTTTTAACAAACAACAAGGTTTTTGCTATTTTTGGAAATGCTAATCAAGATTTATCCAGAAAACCCAAATCCAAAAGCTATTGAGCAAATAGTAGATGTATTAAAAAAGGGTGGAATTATCATTTACCCAACAGATACTGTTTATGGTTTAGGTTGCGACATCACTAATCAAAAAGCAATTGAAAAAATTTGTCGAATTCGAGGTATTAAACCTGAAAAAGCTAATTTTTCTTTTATTTGTTCAGATTTAAGACATATTTCGGATTTTATAAAGCCTATTGATACTACTGTTTTTAGAGTTTTAAAAAAAGCATTACCAGGTCCATTTACATTTATTTTTAATGCGAATAATAATGTACCTAAGTTATTAAGTTCTAATAAAAAAACCGTTGGTATTCGTGTGCCAGATAATGAAATTGCTAGAACCATAGTTGAAGCTTTAGGTAACCCAATACTTTCTACCTCAATCAAAGATGATGATGAATTGATAGAGTATTCAACAGATCCTGAATTAATTTATGAAAAATATCAAGAATTAGTTGATGCTGTTGTGGACGGTGGATATGGGGATAATGAACCATCTACTGTAATAGACTGCACAACTGGAGATTTTGAAATTATCAGATCAGGAAAGGGAAATATAGAAGATTATTTATAGTACAAAAAATAATGATTGAACAGATTAAAAAAATCAATAAAATAAATAGAAAAGCTTTCAAGCGTTTTTTCGAATCAGAAAAAAATGGTGGAATAATCCTAATGTTTTGCGTGGCGGTTTCGTTATTTATTGCTAACTCTAATTTCGCAGACAGTTTTTCCTCATTATTAAAGAATTCCTTAGGCTTTTCGATTGGGACTCTAAATATAAATTACAGCATTTCGGCATGGATTAATGATGGCTTGATGGCTATATTTTTTCTATTAGTTGGCCTAGAAATAAAACGTGAATTGATAGAAGGAGAACTCTCTAGTGTAAAAAAAGCCAGTTTACCAGTTTTAGCAGCAATTGGAGGCATGATTGTTCCTGCAGCTATTTATTTCATTTTTAATAAAGGTGCAGATACTGCTAGTGGTTGGGGAATACCGATGGCTACGGATATTGCATTTGCATTGGCAATTGTAGCTTTGCTTGGCAAAAGTGTTCCTAATTCACTAAAAATATTTTTAGCAGCATTAGCAATCGTTGATGATTTAGGTGCAATTTTAGTAATTGCCATATTTTATACCGACCAAATTCATTGGAATTATCTTTATATGGCAGGTGCAATTGTAATTGTCCTTGCATTGCTTAACTACTTTAAGGTAAAATCGCTTTGGTTTTATTTAATTCCTGGAATTTTACTTTGGTATTTTGTGCATCATTCTGGTATACACGCAACAATTGCTGGTGTGTTATTAGCTTTTACCATACCAACTAATGATACTGAAATTGAATCTCCATTAGAGAAACTAGAACACTTTTTAGTTAAACCCGTTAACTTTTTAATTATGCCAATTTTTGCTTTGGCAAATACAAATATTACTTTTCAAAAAGAAATGTTAAGCGGTTTAATTTCACCATTAGGCTTTGGTATAGTTTTAGGCTTATTCTTTGGCAAAACAATAGGTGTTACCTTATTATCTTGGATTGCAGTTAAAACTAAATTGGCTAATCTACCCTCTCGTGCAAATTGGAAACATGTAATTGGTGTAGGTATGTTAGCAGGTATTGGTTTTACGATGTCGATATTTATCTCTATGTTATCTTTTAGCAATATTGATTACATTTTAGAAGCAAAATTTGCTATTCTGATTGCCTCTATTATCTCTGGAGTGTTTGGGTTTGTTTATTTGAAATCTTTAAAGTCAAAAGCTTAATAACTTTTTACATAAAAATAAAGGGTTGTAAACTATAATTTACAACCCTTTATTTTACAAGTATTTTATCAAATCAGGTTTCACCTAAACTCTTTCATAAATTCTTTTACACTTTCTTCTAATCTTTCTGAGTTTAAGCTTTTAACAAATGCACTACCGATAATTGCACCGCTAGCATATTCATTAGCAGAATCAAAAGTCATTTTATCTGAGATGCCAAAACCAATCATCAATGGGTTTTTCAATTCCATTGCTTTAATTCTTGAAAAATAAGCTTTTGCCTGATCTGAAACATCTAGATTTTTTCCGGTTGTTGCTGCAGAAGAAAGCAAGTAAATAAAAGCGTTACTTAAACCATCAATTTTGCGAATACGCTCATCTGAAGTTTGTGGAGTAACTAAAAATATATTGCTAATTCCGTTTGTCTCAAATGCAGAGCGATACAACTCTTCATATTCATACATTGGTAAATCTGGAATAATACAACCATCCACTCCTACTTCTGCACATTTTTTACAGAAATTTTCTACGCCATATTGTAAAACAGGATTTACATAACCCATTAATAAAATTGGAATAGTAACTGATTTTCGTAAATCTTTTAAATGATCAAATAACAATTCTAATGTCATTCCTTGATCTAAAGATTGTTTACTACTTGCTTGGATTGTTGGCCCGTCTGCTACAGGATCTGAATAAGGAAAACCGATTTCTATGAAATCTGCTCCAGCTGATTCTAGATATTCGGCAATTTTTAAGGTATCGCCAAAATTTGGGTAACCAGCAGTATAATAGATAGAAAGAATATCTTTCTTTTGATGTTGAAATAATTGTTGTAAACGGTTCATAGTTTGAGATATGAGATGTGAGATATGAGATGTGAGATATAAGAAACATTGAGTATTAAAATTCTCAAATTTCATATCTAGCTTCTCTCATCTATTTATAAATTAAAGTGTTCTATATAAGTTTCTAAGTCTTTGTCTCCTCTACCAGATAAACAAATAACTACGTTTTCATCCCCTTTAAAATCCATATATTCTAAATAGGCTAAAGCATGGGCAGTTTCTATAGCTGGAATAATTCCTTCCAATTGCGTTAGCAGTAAACCTGCATTTAATGATTCATCATCAGTAATAGAAACATATTTACCGCGACCAGTTTTAAATAAATGTGCGTGTTGTGGGCCAATACCAGGATAATCTAAACCTGCAGAAATGGAATGCGGTTCTACCACTTGTCCATCAGGTGTTTGCATTAAAATACTTCTGCTACCATGCAAAACACCTTCTTTACCTAAATAAGTTGTTGCTGCAGAAAATCCAGAATTTACGCCTTTGCCACCTGCTTCAATTGCAATTAGTTTTACATTTTCATCATCAATAAAATGATAGAACATACCTGCTGCATTGCTGCCACCACCTACGCATGCCATCACATAATCTGGCTGGTCTTTACCAGTTTGTTCTACTAATTGTTTTTTTGTCTCTTCAGATATAATAGATTGAAATAAAGCAACCATATCTGGGTAAGGATGCGGTCCAACTACAGAGCCAATGATATAGTGGGTATCAACTGGATTATTGATCCAATCTCTCATCGCCTCATTCGTTGCGTCTTTTAAGGTTTTACTGCCGGATGTTGCTGGTACAACTGTTGCACCCAACATTTTCATTCTAGCAACATTTGGTGCTTGACGCTTAATATCAACCTCACCCATGTAAACCACACATTCTAAACCCCGTAATGCACATACAGTAGCAGTTGCCACACCATGCTGACCAGCACCTGTTTCGGCAATAATACGTTTTTTGCCTAATTTTTCAGCCAATAAAATTTGACCGATGGTATTGTTAATTTTATGTGCACCCGTATGATTTAAATCTTCTCGTTTTAAGAAGATATTTGCACCATATTTTTGTGATAATCTTTTTGCTAAATATAGCGGTGAAGGACGCCCAACATAATCCTTAAGTAAAGCTTTAAATTCTGCCTGAAAACTATCTTCATTGATAATCTTAAGATAGTTTTGTCTTAACTCTTCAACATTTGGATACAACATTTCGGGAATGTACGCCCCTCCAAAATCTCCATAATAACCTTTTTCGTTTACAAAATAGCTCATATATTTATTATTATACGTCATTTCGAGTGAGCAAAGCGACGAGAAATCTGTTATTGTTTGATCCAGATATCTCCTCGTACCTCGTTCGATTTGACGATATTATTTTTTCATTTCTTCAACAAATTCTTTTAATCTTTCTACATCCTTTAAGCCTGGTTCAAGCTCAAACTTACTATTTACATCAATGGCATAAAGCCAGGGGTCTGTTAACTTTTTGATTTCCATGCTATGTTTTAAATCAATTCCACCACTTAAAAAGTACGGTTTTTTTAATGAGTAATTGGTTAATAACTTCCAATCGAATACTTTCCCAGATCCACCATGTACAGGCGTTTGTGTATCGAACAAAAAATAATCGACTGCACTTAAATAAATTTCTAATTGAGAAAAATCAAAGCTTTCATCTATTCCAAAAGCTTTAATCACTTCCGCACCTGTGGATTGTATTTCCTTGCAATAAGTTACTTCTTCTTTTCCATGTAACTGTACTGCTTTTAAATTATATTTAATGATGTTTTGCTTTACTACATTTATATCTTCATCAACGAAAACTCCCACAGTTTTTATTGTTGGTGGAACATATTTAATTAATTCTGCAGAAACTTCACTTATAAAACGTGGGGATTTTTGATAGAAAATAAAACCTAAATAATCAGGTTGCAATTCTGCCACAACAGCAATGTTTGCTGCTTGTTTCATTCCGCAAATTTTAAGTTTTAAGTTCATTCTTTTATTATTTTTTCAGTCACCATGAATTTTTCATTTTTAATTCATATTTTTATATGCATTCAAGAGGACTTCGCCGTGTATTTCAGGGTCTTTCCTTCGAGCCAGATGCTGAAACAAATTCAGCACGAATTATTTTTATACCGCTATCAATTTTTTAAAACTATTTAACGCTTTTTTATTCATTAATGATTGTTCTGCCTCATAATAGCAATCTGCAAAAGTAGCGTCATGTTTAATGGTTTGTATGGCTATTGCTGCATTGCAAAGCACTACGTTCATTTGCGCATCTGTTCCTTCAGCATTTAATATTGCTTTGAAAATTTGAGCAGATGAGTCCACTGTGTCACCACCTTGAATATCTGATTCAGAAATTTCATCAAAGCCTAAATCTGAAATGCGATTTAAAACTTCTCCTTTTTTGCTAAATGTTTTAAAATCGCAAGTCATTGAAACTTCATCAAAGCCATCTACAGCATGTATAATTGTGTAATTTTTATCTGTTAATTGGTATAAATAAGCATATAACCTAGCTAATTCCAAACTAAAAACACCTACAATTTGATTTTTGGGCTGCGCAGGATTTACCATTGGCCCAAGCATATTAAAAAATGTTTTAACGCCTAATTCTTTTCGTATTGGTGCTACTGTTTTCATCGCTGGATTAAATAATGGCGCATGTAAAAAACAAATACCTGCTTCATCTAAACTTCTTTTCAATTTATCTTCATCATTGGTAAAAGTATAGCCTAAATATTCCATCACATTACTTGATCCACAACCAGATGAAACGCCATAATTACCATGTTTAGCCACTTTATAACCCGCACCTGCCACTACAAAAGAAGCTAAAGTTGAGATATTAAAAGTGTCTTTGCCATCTCCCCCAGTTCCGCAAAGATCTACCAATTCATAATTAGATAAATCTATTTTTAAACATAAATCTAACATAGAATCTCTAAAACCTTGTAGTTCTTGAACGGTGATATTTCGCATTCCATAAGCAGTAATAAAAGCAGCAATTTGCGAAGTATTAAATTCGCCTAAAGCAATAGAAGTTAGAATGCGTTGAGCTTCTGCTCTACTAAAAGTTTTATTTTCAAACAAGTGGTTAAGTATTTTCTTCATAGGATTAAAACAAAAAAGGGCTGCTT